>JAEWJD010000396.1 GCA_023386765.1 Pseudomonadota bacterium
GCGCAGCGCTGGTCAGCAAACGCACCGCGCCATGCCCGTTGAGCGGGCCGGCGGCCGGCGCCAGCGCGGCAAAATCTCCCAGCAGCTCGCCCAGCGCACCCATGACCTGGTAACCCACGCTATCGAGCGCCTGCTCACCCGGGAAGCCCAGCGCGATCAGCGCCTCGCGGACATGGCCGGCCCAGATATCGCAGGGCGCGCGCGAAGGCGCGGCCCGCCATACCGCCAGCGCGGCCTCCCACCCCTGGGCCAGACGAGGACAGAACTCAAGGCGCTTTTTCCACTCGGCCTCGCTGATGCGGATCTTGCCCTGGCGGCGCCAGCGCACATCGATGGCGGCATGGCGCTCGCTGCGGTCACCCGCGCAATGCCCGGCCAGCAGGGCCGCACCCAGCGTGGCGGCCGCCACCGAGCCACTGCGCGCCATCTCGGCCAGCGCCTGCAGCCAGGCCAGTGCCGCGCGCAATGCCGGCCACTCCAGCAGCGCGCGCCCGACCGCCACGTTAAAGGGCAGGTCCGCCTGCCCTTCCCCGCCCTGCAGCGCCTGGCTCAGCACGCGCCGCGCAAACGGCGCTTCGTTTTCCAGCTGCGCCGAGACGATGGCGTAGCGACCGGCCGGATTGGCGCGCAGCCGCTGGGCAGCCCAGGCCGCAGCCGCGCGCCACTCCTGTGCATGATCCGCGCTCAGGACCCGGACAGGCTCGGCCGGCTCGGCACGCCTTTCGCGCCAGACCAGCAATTGCGCCCCCCCGTCTTCGAAGGCGGCCAGCAGCCGCGCAAAGCGTGGCGAGACTTCGCCGAAACCGGCCAGCACGATCCGCTCGGGTGCCGGCAGCTCGCCGCCGCGCAAGGCGCGCAACACACGCAGATACCCTTGGTTGGCGTCGTCGGCATCGAGTTCAGCCAGCAGGGCGCGATAGCGCGCGCGCCAGCGCGCAAACCCGCGGTACTCGTCGGTCTGCGCCGCCTCGGGGATATCCAGCCGCCATTCGTCACACAGCATGTCGGCATCCATGGCCAGGCGCGCCGCCTGATCGATATCCAGCAGCGCGCGATCGGCCTCTTCGTGGGCAATCGCCTCGCGCCAGACAAGCTGGGCAGCAAAGCCGCCCAGCCGGAAGGCCGGCAGGTCCGCCTCGACCTCGAATGCCAGCTCGTCAGCAGCGGCGGCCAGCCAGGCCGACAACGGCACGATGCGCGGCAGCTCGCTGACCTGGCGCTGCGCCCGCAGCCGCGCCGCCAGCTCCAGGGTCAGGCGCCGGGCCAGGCGGTTGTTCACGGTCAGGATCAGCGTGCCCGCGCAGGGCAGCTCGGCCAACGCCGGCACATCGCAGGCGGGCAAATCGGAAAGGACGGTGTCCGGCATGCAGGCAGGGCCGCCACGCGGCCAGGGAAACTCGAACAGCCGTTAGGATACCGTGGCCGGCGCGCCTAGAAACCGCACATGGCGGCCACGTTTTCCCAGTTGATGCGCATCTCGGGCGAGAGGTAGCCGATAAAACCCAGCAGCATCACGGCAGCCAGCAGCAGCCCGCCCAGCCAGCGTACCCAGCGACGCGGCCTCATGCGGCCGCCACGCCGGGCGTCAGCGCGCGTTCGCGCACCGGCAGGCAAAGCAGGGCCGCCAATACGGCCAGCGCCAGCCCAAGCCACCACACCCCGTTGTAGCTGCCGGTGGTGGCATAGACATAACCGCCCAGCCACACCCCGCTGAAGCTGCCCACCTGGTGTCCCAGGAACACGATGCCCGACAGGGTGGCGGCATAGCGCAGCCCGTAGATATCCCCGATCAATCCCTGCGTCAACGGCACGGTACTCAGCCAGAACAGCCCCATCCAGGCCGCAAAGAGATACAGCACCAGGGGCGTAAGCGGCACGGCCAGCACCAGGATGATTCCGAAGGCCCGCATGGCGTAGGTGCCCGCCAGCAGCCATTTCTTGCTGTAGCGCCCGCCCAGCTTGCCGGCGTAGAAAGAGCCGATCACGTTGAACAGCCCGATCAGCGCCAGAGCCGTGGCGCCGTCAGCCGCGCTCAGGCCCGAATCGGTCACGAAGGCCGGCAGGTGCAGGGTGATGAAAGCCGTATGGAAACCACAGACGAAGTAGCTCCAGAACAGGAAATGGAAGGAAGGATGCAGTACCGCCTGGCGTACTGCCTGGCCCAGTGTCTGCGTCACCCCCTGCGACGAGGCCTTGCCGCGCAACAGGAACGCCATCGGCAGCGTCGCGGCCATCAGCAGGGACAGCAGCCAGAGCGCGCCGCTCCAGTCCAGCGCACCGATGGCGAACTGGCCGGCAGGCACGATCAGGAACTGGCCCATCGAACCGCCCGCACTGGCCACGCCCATGGCGGTGCTGCGATAGGCCGGCGGCACCGCGCGCGCGATCACCGGCAGGATGATGGGAAAGGTGGTGCCGGCCTGGCCCAGCCCTACCAGCACGCCACTGGTCAGGTAGAGCATGAGCGGGTCACCGGCATAACGGGTGCCCGCCATCCCCAGCGCATACAACAGGCCGCCCATCGCAATCACCCTGCCCGCGCCATAGCGATCGGCCAGAATGCCCATGAAGATGCTGGCCAGCCCCCACACCAGATTCTGCAGCGCGAAGGCAAAGGAAAAGACTTCGCGGCCCCAGCCCTGGGCCAGCCCCATGGGCTGCATGAACAGGCCGAAGGTGGCCCGCAGGCCCATGGCCACCATGACCACGGCCGTTGCCGCCACGATGGTGCGCACGGAAATCGTTTCTGAATTCGACATATTCGATGGAGGCGATGAGGTCCGCAACGGCAAGCCACCCGTCACAGCGCCCGCCACCGGGCGGCCTCTGGCGGACAGACTGCCCCGGACCGGGCCGGCCCTGACGGGCCGCATGCGGTGCGGCTGCCGGCTGCCCGGGCATTCAGCAGTTGTCCTATGACAAGTTGCGGCCAGTTTACCTGCTCCCGCCCGCCCTGCTCGCACGAGCCCCACTGGCGAAGGGGTCTTGGGCTGACCTGCCGCCCGCCCACAAAAGAAAAAGCCAGCATATCGCTGGCTTTTCCGGCTTACCGATCAGCGCGCTCAGGCGGGGCGATGGACGGCACAGAGCTTGTGGCCATCGGGATCGCGCACATAGCCGAGGTACATGGCACCCTTGCCGCTGCCGCGCAGCCCCGGGGGGCTTTCGATCGAGGTCCCGCCGTTGGCGACCGCCACGTCATGGAAAGCCTGCACCTGCTCGGGCGAGTTGCACTTGAAACCGAGCGTCGCGCCGTTGGCCACGGTGGCAGGCTGGCCATCGATGGGTTCGCTGACGCCGAAGGTGCTGCCGTCGTGGCGATAGAAAAGCCGGCGCTGACCGGTCGCGGACTGGTTGCTGACGGCCTCGCCGGCCCCCAGCAAACCCAGCACGGCGTCATAAAAGCGCTTGGAACGTTCAATATCGTTGCTGCCGATCATCACATGATTGATCACGTTGGATTTCCTCTATCTGCTTGCCTGTGGAGGCGGGAATCGGGCGGCACCGCCGACGGCGGCCGCCCTGCATTGTGTGCCAAGACTCGGCCCCCCGCCACTGATGGCCGGCGCGGATGCCGCACAGGCCGCGATGTGGCGCCATATGCTAGGATTGCGGGCTGCATACCGAATGCCCCCGTAGCTCAGTGGATAGAGCATCTCCCTCCTAAGGAGAGGGTCGCACGTTCGATTCGTGCCGGGGGCGCCATGCCTGGATCTGTCCGGGTCCGCCCTTCATCCGATATGCCCCCCTTTTCCCGAGCTTCCTGACGGCCACGCCCGCCCGGCGCTCGTGCCTTGGCCTCCCTTGCCGTCACGCGGGTTTGCCCCGCCTCGAATTCCCTCAAAAAAAGCCCGTCCCCTCTTGCGCAAGAGTTTAAAATACTGTTTAAATTTGCGCCGTAAACGTTTAATTCGTTTAGAGTTTTCCTTCCTCTCGCCAGGACGGAGACTCGGCGATATCCCCTTACAGTCAGACAAGGCCTGTAAACATGGCAATTTCCTGGATGCGCCTGGCCGCGCGTGCCGTTGCGCCCCTGACCCTGGCGGCGGCGATGTTCTCCGCCCCCGCGCTGGCGGCCAAGGCCACGGATCCCTGCAAGAGCAACGCCAAGTCGGCGGAATGCCGCGCCGCCAAGAAAAAGACGCCGGCTGCCAAGCCCGCCACCAAAACCGCAGCAAGCAAACCCGCTACCAAAACCGCCTCCCGGACCAGCGCGAAACCGGCCGCCAAAGCACCGGCCAAGGCCGCCGCCAAAGCCAGCGGTAAATCCAGCCCCAAGGCCAGCAGCAAGACGGCCAGCAAGACCTCGCCCAAGGCCACCGCCCGGAAAGCCCCCGCCACCAGAAAGAACCCAACCCCCAGAAACCCCACGGCCCGCCACCCCGCCGCGGCCGCGGCAGGCGCGGCCGTGATCGAACCGGCCCTGGTGTCGGTAGCCGATGATGTGCGGTCGCTGCGATCGAGCACGGCCTACGTGATGGACCTGGAAACCTCCACGGTGCTGTTCGCCAAGAACGACAAGGTCGTGCGCCCCATCGCCTCGATCTCCAAGCTGATGACCGCGCTGGTGGTGGTCGACGCCAACCTGCCCATGGATGAAGTGCTCGAGATCACCGAAGACGATATCGACACGCTCAAGCACACCACGTCACGACTGAGCGTGGGGACGCGCCTGTCGCGCGGCGACATGCTGCACCTGGCCCTGATGTCTTCCGAAAACCGTGCCGCCAATGCCCTGGGGCGCCACTATCCGGGCGGGCTGCCGGCCTTCGTGCGGGCCATGAACGCCAAGGCCGCCACGCTGGGCATGGTGGATTCACGTTTCGTCGAACCCACGGGCCTGTCGGCCCAGAACGTTTCCTCGCCGCGCGATCTCTCGCGCCTGCTGCGTGCAGCCTCGCAGCGTCCGCTGATCCACCGCTATTCCACCGATTCGGAATACGAGGTCGAGGTCAACAAGCGTGCCCAGACCTTCCGCAACACCAATCTGCTGGTGCGCAAGCCCGACTGGGATATCAAGGTGTCCAAGACCGGCTTCATCAACGAGGCCGGAGAATGCCTGGTCATGCTCACGCGCGTGAATGGCCGCGACCTGGCCATCGTGCTGCTGGACTCGCAAGGCAAGCTCTCGCGCATCGGCGATGCGGTGCGCCTGCGCCGCATCGTGCAAAGCGAAGTGGCGATGCTGTAGCAGCGCCCCGCCTGAGCCGCGACATGACAAGGG
>JAEWJD010000416.1 GCA_023386765.1 Pseudomonadota bacterium
ATGCGCTGCGGTCTGGTTCACACGAAATGTCACCGCCCGCCAACACGGGCTCAGGAAGCCTCGGGGACCGGTGTATGTTCGGTCCAGCCCCCACCCAGTGATTTGTACAGGGTGATCAGGTTGGACAGACGCGCCAGACGGGTATCCACCAGCACTTGCTGCGCCTCGTAGAGCGAGCGCTGCGAATCCAGCACGCTCAGGTAGCTGTCCACCCCCTGGCGGAAACGCTGATCAGACAGGTCGTAGGCACGTTGATTGGCCTGCACCAACAGGCGCTGGGCCTGGATCTGCTCGCCCAGGGTGGCCCGCCCGGCCAAGCCGTCGGCCACCTCGCGAAAACCGCTCTGGATGGCCTTCTCGTAATTGGCCACCTCGATTCGCTTGCGCACGTGCGCCAGATCCAGATCAGCGCTCAAGGCACCGCCCGAGAAAATGGGCAGATAGATCTGGGGGGCAAAGCTCCAGCTGCCCGAGCCGGCGTCGAACAGCCCGCCCAGCGAGGCGCTCATCGTGCCGGCCGAACCGGTCAGACTGATGCTGGGGAAGAAGGCCGCACGCGCCGCACCGATGCGGGCATTGGCACCCTGGAGCACATGCTCGGCTGCCCGGATATCCGGACGCCGCACCAACAGGTCCGACGGCAGGCCGGCAGGCAATTGGGCCAGCACGGCATCGTCGGGCAAACGGGTCTGCTGGGCCAGACGGGCCTGCATGTCCTGCGACAACGGCTGACCGATCAACAACACCAAGGCATTGCGATCCTGGGCAAGCTGGCGTTCATACTGGGCCTGGTTGCGCTCGGCGATCCGCAGCGATATTTCCGCCTGGCTCAGGTCAAGCGCGGTGGCTACTCCCTGTTCATAGCTCTGGTGCGTCAGACGATAAGAGTCCTGCTGCGACGTCAAGGTATCACGGGTCAGTTGCAGCAACTCCTGGTCGGCGCGCAGCGTGAGATAGGCATTGGCCGTTTCGGCCAGCAACGTCAGCTGGGCCGCGATGCGGGTCTCGTCCTGGGCCAGGTACTGCTGCAACGCCTGATCGCTCAGATTGCGCACCCGGCCGAACAGATCCAGCTCCCAGGCGGACACCGCGGCCCCGACCTGGTACTGGCGCGAAATCTGCGCCTGGCCGGTGGTGGTCATGGCACCCGGGGTGCGCTGCACCGTGGCATTGCCGGCCGCCCCCACCGAAGGCATCAGATCCGCGCGCTGGATCCGGTACTGGGCGCGCGCGGCTTCGACGTTGAGGGCCGCCACCCGCAGGTCGCGGTTGTTGTCCAATGCCAGCGTCAGCAGCTCCTGCAGCATCGGATCGCGGAAAAACTCGCGCCAGCCGATGTCAGCCGCCGCCCCGGCGGCGGCCGGCTCGCCCGCATCCGGATAATGCTGCGCCACGGGCGCATCGGGGCGCTCATAGGTGGGGGCCAGCGAGCAGCCGGCCAATACGCCGGCCAGCGAAAGCGAAAGCAAGGTTCTCATAGCAGTACGACTCATTGCGCCGCTCCCGGGTGCTCGCCGGACTCGGCCTCCTGCATGTCGCGTTGCCGGTTCACACGGAACAGGCGCAGCACCAGCACGAAGAAGAAAGGCACGAAGAAGATCGCCAGGAAAGTGCCCGAGAGCATGCCGCCGATCACGCTGGTGCCGATGGCATGGCGGCTGGCCGAACCCGCGCCAGTCGAGATGGCCAGCGGCAGCACACCCAGCACGAAGGCCATGGAGGTCATCAGGATGGGCCGCAGACGCTGGCGCGCCGCGTGCACGGCGGCCTCGGCCAGGCTGCCGCCCTGCTCGAAGTGCGCCTTGGCGAATTCCACGATCAGGATGGCGTTCTTGGCCGCCAACCCTACGGTGGTCAACAGCCCCACCTGGAAATAGACGTCATTGGAAAGGTCGCGCAGCAGGGTTGCGCCCAACGCGCCGATCACGCCCAGCGGCACCACCAGCATCACCGCGGTCGGCACGCTCCAGCTCTCATAGAGCGCGGCCAGACACAGGAACACCACGATCAGCGAGATGGCATACAAGGCCGGCGCCTGGGCATCGGACATACGTTCTTCGAACGACATGCCTGTCCACTCGAAACCGATACCCGTGGGCAACTTGGCGGCGATGCGCTCCATTTCCTTCATGGCGTCGCCCGAGCTGTAGCCGTGGGCCGCCTCGCCCTGGATGTTGTAGGCCGGCACCCCGTTATAGCGATTGAGCTTCTGCGGCCCGTGGGTCCAGTGCGCGGTGGCAAAGGCCGAGAACGGCACCATGTCACCCGCGTTATTGCGCACGTACCACTTCTCCAGATCCTCGGGCAGCATGCGCGACGCCGGTTCACCCTGCACGAACACCTTCTTCACCCGGCCCCGGTCAATAAAGTCATTGACATAGGACGACCCCCACGCCGTGGCCAGCGTAGTGTTGATCTCGGCGATCGAGACACCCAGCGCCCGGGCTTTCTCGCGGTCGATATCGAGCTGGTATTGCGGCGCATCCTCGACGCCGTTGGGGCGGACCCCCACCAGCATGGGGCTTTGCATGGCTTCGGCCAGCAACTGGTTGCGCGCTCCCAGCAAGGCTTCATGACCCAGGCCGGCACGGTCCTGCAGCATGAAGTCAAAGCCCGATGCGTTGCCCAGCTCCATCACCGGCGGCGGCGTGAAGACGAAAATCTGCGCATCGCGGACATGCTTGGAGAAATAGATATTGGCGCGACGCACCAGCGCCTCGGCCTGCAGCTCGGCGTTCTTGCGCTCTTTCCAGTCACGCAGCTTGACGAACAGGATCGCGCTGTTCTGGCCCCGGCCGCCGAACGAGAAGCCCGTCACGGCAAACACCGACGCCACCGCATCCTTTTCTTCCTTGAGCAGGTGATCGACCGCCTGGTCCACGACCTGCTGGGTACGCTCGGCGGTAGCCCCTGCCGGCGCCATCACCTGGGCGAACAGGATGCCCTGGTCTTCGCCCGGCAGGAAGGCTGTCGGAATGCGCGCGAACATCCAGCCCATGGCCAGGATCAGCGCCAGATAGACCACCAGCAAGCGTTTGCCGCGCGTCATGGTCTTCTCGACCACATGTACATAGCCGTCGGTGGAGCGGTCGAACATGCGGTTGAACCAGCCGAAGAAGCCCTTCTTGGTGGCGTGATGTCCCTTGGGCACGGGCTTGAGCATGGTGGCGCACAGCGCCGGCGTGAAGACCACCGCCACGACCACCGACAAGACCATGGACGAGACGATCGTGATGGAAAACTGACGGTAGATCACCCCGGTCGAGCCACCGAAAAAGGCCATCGGCACGAACACCGCCGACAGCACCATGGCAATGCCGACCAGGGCGCCGGTGATCTGACCCATCGACTTGCGTGTGGCCGCCTTGGGACTCAAGCCCTCCTCGACCATCACCCGCTCGACGTTCTCCACCACCACGATGGCATCGTCGACCAGCAGACCGATGGCCAGCACCATGCCGAAC
>JAEWJD010000085.1 GCA_023386765.1 Pseudomonadota bacterium
GCGTACGTTGGCACGCTTATTGCTTAGGTACTGATGCTGCCGGTCGGGCGTGGTGCCCGTGACGCTATTACTCAATGGAGATGACATGGCAAGCCCCCAAGACGTTCTGAAAATGATTGCGGACAACGACGTCAAGTTCGTGGACTTCCGCTTCACCGACACCCTCGGGCGCGAGCATCACGTCTCCGCGCCGGCCCATACCGTCGATGAAGACAAGTTGGAAAGCGGCCAGGCCTTCGACGGCTCCTCCATTCCCGGCTGGAAGGGCATTGAGGCGTCCGACATGCTGTTGATTCCGGATGCGTCGACCGCCAACCTGGATCCGTTCCGCGAGGAACCCACCCTGATCCTGACCTGCGACGTGGTCGAACCCACGGACCTGAAGGGCTATGACCGCGACCCGCGCTCGCTGGCCAAGCGCGCCGAGGCTTACCTGAAGTCCTCGGGCCTGGGCGACACCGCCTATTTCGGTCCGGAACCTGAGTTCTTCGTGTTCGATGGCGTGACCTGGAATACCGACATGTCGGGCACCTTCGTGAAGATCAAGGCCGAGCAGGCCCCCTGGTCCTCGGGCCACGACTTCGAAGGCGGCAACATGGGCCACCGCCCGGCCGTCAAGGGCGGTTATTTCCCGGTGCCCCCGGTCGATGCCTTCCAGGACCTGCGCTCGGAAATGTGCCTGTTGCTGGAGCAGATGGGCGTGCCGGTCGAAGTGCACCACCATGAAGTCGCCGCCGCCGGCCAGCTGGAGATCGGTACCCGCTTCAGCACGCTGGTGAACCGCGCCGACTGGAGCCAGATCATGAAGTACGTGATCCACAACGTGGCGCACGCCTACGGCAAGACGGCCACGTTCATGCCCAAGCCCGTGGTCGGCGACAACGGCTCCGGCATGCACGTGCACCAGTCGATCTGGAAAGACGGCCAGAACCTGTTCGCGGGCAACGGCTACGCTGGCCTGTCCGAGTTCGCCCTGTACTACATCGGCGGCATCATCAAGCACGCCCGTGCCCTGAACGCGATCACCAACCCGGGTACCAACTCGTACAAGCGCCTCGTTCCGCACTACGAAGCCCCGGTGAAGCTGGCCTATTCGGCACGCAACCGCTCGGCCTCGATCCGCATTCCCTATGTCGGCAACCCCAAGGCCCGCCGTGTGGAAGCGCGTTTCCCGGACCCCCTGGCCAACCCCTATCTGGCATTCTCGGCCCTGATGATGGCGGGCCTGGACGGCGTGCAGAACAAGATCCACCCGGGCGATCCGGCCGACAAGAACCTGTACGACCTGCCGCCGGAAGAGGATGCCAAGATCCCGACCGTCTGCGCCTCGCTCGAAGAGGCCCTGGCGGCCCTGGACAAGGATCGCGAGTTCCTGACCCGTGGCGGTGTGTTCAGCAACGACATGCTGGATGCCTATATCGATCTGAAGATGGGCGAAGTCACGCGTCTGCGCATGACGACCCACCCGATCGAGTTCGATATGTACTACAGCCTGTAAGCCCGCAAGCCCGGCCTGCCGTCGGCACCACCTTGGTGCAGGCGGCGGCCGCCTGCGGCGGTCCGTCGCGGATCGCCGCCCAGACTGCGAGCCCATGATGAATGTCGATGCCTTTGACCTGCTGGCCACGTCCATCTTTCTGCTGGATGCGCGCGGTCACATCGAGCATGCCAATGCGGCGGCCGAAGACCTGTTCGGTCGTTCCCGCAAGCAGTTGCGCGGGCTGGCCGCTCCGGTGCTGTTCGAGCATCCCGAAACCCTGCAGGACTCGATCGATGCCGCGGTCGCCGGCCGATTCGCCGACCGGCGTCAGCTCTCGGCCATCCGGCGTGCGGGTGAGCCGCTGGAAGTCACGGTCACCACGGTGGCCTGCAACGGGCAACCCTGGCCTGCGCTGATCGAGACACGCGAGATCGAGCAACGCGTGCTGGCCGATCGCAATCACCGCCTGGTCGAAGAGATCGAGTCGCACCGCCAGTTGTTGCGCAACCTGGCCCACGAGGTCAAGAATCCCCTGGGCGGCTTGCGTGGCGCGGCGCAATTGCTGGAAGCCGAGTTGCCCACGCCGGCGCTCACCGAGTACACCCAGGTCATTATTTCCGAAGCGGATCGCCTGCAGGCCCTGGTGGACCGCTTGGGTGGGGCGCAGCGCGTGCCTTTGCGCACCCATGCGGTCAATATCCATGAAATCTGCGAGCGCGTGTGCGCCCTGATCCGCGCCGAATTTCGTCACGCCGTCGAGCTGGTGCGCGACTATGACGCGTCGGTGCCCGAACTCATGGGCGATGCGGCGCGCCTGATGCAGGCAGTGCTGAACGTGGCTCGCAATGCCGCGCAGGAACTGGTGCAGGCCGGCGTGGCGGTGAGCGCGCCGCGCATCATCCTGCGTACCCGGGTGGCGCGCCAGCTCATGCTGGGCGCGCGCTATCACCGGCTGGCGCTCGTGCTTTCGGTGATCGACAACGGCCCGGGCGTGCCCGACGATATCCGTGAACGCATTTTTCATCCTCTGGTGACCGCACGCGCCGGCGGCACCGGGCTGGGCCTGAGTCTGGCGCAGGATCTGGTTCAGCAACATGGCGGCATCATCGAGTTCGAGTCCCGGCCGGGGCACACCGAGTTCCGCCTGGTATTTCCGATGGAGCCGCTCTGATGGAATCCGTATGGATCGTTGATGACGATCAGGCCATCCGCTGGGTGCTGGAGAAAGCCCTGGCGCGTGCGGGCGTCACGACCCGCAGCTTTGCCAGCGCGGCCGACGTGCTGGAGGCCTTGTCCGAAGGCGCTCCGGCGGCGCTGGTTTCCGATATCCGGATGCCGGGTGGTGATGGCCTGGCGCTGTTGCGCCGCATCAAAACCACCCATGCCAGCCTGCCGGTGATCGTGATGACCGCCTATGCCGATCTGGACAGTACGGTCAGCGCTTTCCAGGATGGCGCTTTTGATTACCTGGCCAAGCCTTTCGATGTGAACGAGGCGGTCGCCTTGATCGAGCGCGCCCTGCGCGAATCCGAGCCGCCCGCCGAAGTGGCCGCTGCCGACAACGGCGCGCAGCCCTGGATGATGACGCAGTCGTCGTCCACGGCCATGCAGGAAGTGTTCCGCGCCATCGGGCGTCTGGCGCAATCCAAGGTCACGGTGCTGATCACCGGCGAATCCGGCACCGGCAAAGAACTGGTGGCACGTGCACTGCATGCGCACGGTGCACGTGCCAGCGGGCCGTTCGTGGCGCTCAATGCGGCCGCCATTCCACGCGACTTGCTGGAGGCCGAGCTGTTCGGCCATGAGCGTGGTGCGTTCACCGGCGCCAACACCCTGCGCCGGGGGCGTTTCGAGGAGGCGCATGGCGGCACCTTGTTCCTGGATGAAATCGGCGACATGCCTATCGAGCTGCAGACGCGCCTGTTGCGGGTGCTGGCCGAGGGCGGCTTTTATCGGGTGGGCGGCTCGCAGCTGTTGCGGGTGGATGTGCGTATCGTGGCGGCCACTCACCAGCCGCTGGAGCGGCGGGTCGAGCAGGGCCTGTTCCGCGAAGATCTGTTTCATCGCTTGAATGTGATTCGCCTGCGTCTGCCGCCTTTGCGCGAGCGGACCGAAGATATTGCCGGACTGGCGCGTCATTTCCTGGCCTTGAGCGCCCGGACGCTGGGCGTACCCGCCAAGCGGTTGACCCAGGACGCCATGCAGGCGCTGGCGCGCTTTGACTTTCCCGGCAATGTCCGCCAATTAGAGAACTTCTGTCACTGGATGACGGTGATGTCGGCCGGGCAGGTCATCGACCGCGACGATCTGCCCCCGGAGTTGCGCCAGTCCGTCGCGCAGGCTGCTTCCACGGGGCAGGGCGGCGACTGGCAGCGCGCCTTGCAGCGCGAAGCGCAGCAACGCCTGGCCGCGGGTGAACCGGCCTTGATGGCCAGCCTGACCCGTCAGTTTGAAACCATTCTGCTGGAAAGCGCGTTGCAGGCCACGCGCGGGCGGCGGGTCGAGGCTGCCGCCCGGCTGGGTATCGGGCGCAACACCATCACCCGCAAGCTGCGCGAGCTCGGGCTCTCCGACGAACCGGAAAACGAGCCATCCTAGGGAAACTACCCTGGCCTTTAGGCTCCTGAACCGGGTATCATCCCGCCGCCTACTGGGCCGGGTGATGCGCGCATCGGCGCTATGCCCTCATCGTGCGCAGGGGTTGCCGCTGCTGCGGCGGCAAGCGCGATCCCTGGTTGAAAGCCTCCCGATTCTGCCCGAGCGGCAAGACAGGCCCACGTTCGGGGCCTTTTCTTGCGTCAGCCGGGCCAGAAGGGTTTCCGTCTGAAACAAAAGGCGTATGCTCTCAAACCTTGACGCTTGAAGTCGGGGTCCGCGCAGCAAGTTCGCCCTGCCAGGGGCGAGACGCGCGGCTTCGATGATCCAAATTCCGAGACCGACTATAAGGTGCTAACAACCATGCAATCCAAGACCAAGACGCTTCTGGCTGCCCTGATCGCGGCCGGCATCATTCCGGCTGCCAGCGCGGCTGACATCAAGCTGGGCGTGGCTGAGGCCCTGTCCGGCGGCGCCGCCCAGTACGGTGCCTCCATCCGTAACGGCTTCGAGCTGGCTGCCGCCGAGATCAACGGCCAAGGCGGCGTGAACGGCGACAAGATCGTGCTGGTGGTCGAGGACGAACAGGGCAAGAAAGAAGAAGCCATCAACGTCTTCAAGAAGCTGATCTTCAAGGACAACGTGCTGCTGGTGTTCGGCCCCACGCTGTCGAACTCCGCCCAGGCTGCCGACCCCATCGCGCAGGCTTCCAAGGTTGTCGTCTTCGGCACCTCGAACACCGCCGATGGCATCACCAGCATCGGCAACTATGTGTTCCGCAATTCGGTCACCGAAGCCGACGTGCTGCCGGCCACCATCTCCACGGTCAAGGAAAAGACCGGCCTGAAGAACGTGGCCGTGCTCTATGGCAACGACGACGTCATCACCAAGAGCGGCTACGACAACATCAAGAAGGCGCTGGAAGACCAGAAGAGCCCGGTCACCACGACCGAAACCTTCGCCAAGGGCGACGTGGACTTCAAGGCCCAATTGACCAAGATCAAGGGCACCAATCCCGACGCCATCGTGTTGTCGGCGCTGCTGGCCGAGGGCGCGCCCATCATGGTGCAAGCTCGCCAGCTGGGCCTGAACGTGCCGGTCATCGGCGGCAACGGCATGAACTCGGTCAAGATTTTTGATCTGGCTCCGGGCGGCGCTTCCAACAACCTGTGGATCGGCAGCCCCTGGTCGATCGAAAACCAGACCCCGCAGAACACCAAGTTCATCGACGCCTACAAGGCCAAGTACGGCAATGCGCCGGACCAGTTCGCCGCCCAGTCGTACGATGCCTTGTACATCGTGGCCCAAGCCCTGAAGAACACCCAGTTCAGCGGCAACATCACCAAGGACCGCGCGGCGCTGCGCGATGCGCTGCCGGGCGTGGAGTGGACCGGTGCAACCGGCCCCTTCAAGTTCCGTCAGGTCAATGACCGCGCCGGCAAGCCGGCCGGCTACGACGCCGACCAGGCGCCCATCGTGAGCGTGCCCCGTGATGGCAAGTACGTCATCGAAAACTAAGCAGTAACGGGTCCCCTCGACCGAGGGATACGCCTTGGGGGCGGCCCCGGCGCCCGCCCCCACGGGGGTTTGTTTTTGTTAGTG
>JAEWJD010000201.1 GCA_023386765.1 Pseudomonadota bacterium
AAATGCACACCACGCGTTCATTGCGGGCAAACAGTTCGGGCACATGGCTGGCCGTCAGGGGGTTGACCGAGAACAGGCGCCCCGGCACGTGGATCATTTCGCGCAGGGTGCCGGCCAGCGGCATATGTACGCGGTGGTAGTCACGCGGCGACAGGTAGATGGTGGCGAACTCGCCGTCCTGGAAGGCTGCGGCGCGCTCGGCATCGCCGCCCAGCAGCGCCGTGAGGCCGAAGCTATGACCCTTGGCCTGGAAAATACGGCCGTCACGGATCGGCCCCAGTTGGCTGATGGCCCCGTCGGCAGGCGAGACGGCATTGGCGAGATCATCGTCCAGCGGGCGCGCATCGGCTTTGAGTGCCCGGGTGAAGAAATCATTGAAGCAGCTATACGCGCGGGGATCTTCGATGAGCGCTTCGCTCATGTCCACGCGGTAGCGGCGCACGAAGCGCGAAATCATGTAGTTCTTGATCTCGGGCGAACGGCTTTCCGCCAGCAGGCCGAAACCACGCGAGACAAGGTGATGCGGCGCCAGGTACTGGCTGGCGAGAAAAATCTGGTCTTTGAAGGCCATGGATATCCTGGGGAAACCGGCGCAGCGGCGCCGGTACGGCGAGATAAGACTGAAGTGTAACGTTAGCCGCAGAAGAAGACGTCAGGTATCGGCGTCCGGACCGCTGGGCAAGCGCAGGATCGGCGCATCCGGCGGGATGCGGGTCACCCGCGGGCGCGGAATGCGGCGCAGCGTCAGGCGCGAGGAGCGCACGGCGGCATTTTGCAGCAGCACCCCGAGCACCGAGCCTTTGTCCTGGATCCAGCGCGACTTCTCGCGCAGCAGCCGCAAGGCCGCCGAAGGCGGCCCGAGGCGATAGGTCAGGCCGTTGATGCTGGTGCTCTGCTTGCCGTCGAAGGCGGTGCTGTCGAGCTGGGTGATGCCGACCGCATCGAGATTATCGCTTTCATGGTCGGCGCGGTAGACGAAGGTCAGGCGGTTGTGCGGGTCGTGCACCACCACCAGCTTCTCGATGCCCGCGACATCGGAGAAGATGCCGAAGACTTCGGATTCCACCAGTTGATTGCCACGCTGTTCTTCCGTGTAGAGAAAAATCGTCGGCAAAAGATGGCGCTGATTCATTGGGGCGTAGATGGGCAGGCAGGTGTCAAACCCGCGATTCTACCTGTCCGCACCGCGAAGACGGCGACCTGGCGGCCGTTGCGCGGCGTTCAGCTGCGAGCCTGCCGTCTTTGCAGGGCGGCCTCGCGAATGGCATCCAGCGTCTGTCCCGGGGCAATACCGTTGCCGTCATAGCGCACCTCGAGCAACGCAGGCAGCCGCTCCCGCTCGGCGAAAGCACGGGCGCGCTCGAAGGCCGGACCGAAGTCGGCGTCGCAGTCGACGATTTCCCCATGTCCGCCGTAGCCCTTGATGATCTGACTGAAGTCCGGATTCTCGAACGACAGGGCAATCGGACGGCCCGGGAAGTCGCGCTCCTGGTGAGCCCGGATGGTGCCCCACATCCCGTTGTTGAATACCAGGATCACGATCCCCAGGCGATACTGCATCGCCACCCCCAGCTCCTGCATATTCATCTGGAAGCAACCGTCGCCGGCGTAGCAGACCACCGTGCGCGCCGGATCCTGCAGCTTGGCGGCGATGGCCGCTGGCAGCCCGTAGCCCATGGCACCCAGGGTCGGCGCCAGACTGGTGCCCGGGCCGGTGAAGGTCCGATAACGATGCGGATAGAGCGCATAGTTGCCCGCGCCCACCGTCAGGCAGGCGTCCTCGGGAAGCCGGGCCGCCACCTCGGCGGCGGCCCGGTCCAGGCCCAACGGGCCGGGGGCGGGCAAGGGCTCCAGGCTCTCCTGCCAGTCGCGATGGGCTTGCACCACACGCTCGCCACGTGCCACGGCATGGCCTGGCGACAGGGCGGCGGCGGCTTCGGCAAAGCGCGCCGGATCGCTGACGATGCTTTGCGTGGTGGCATATACCCGGCCCAACTCGTCGGGATCCGGATAGACATGGATCAGGGATTGTCGTGGCAAGGGGCTTTCGAGCAGGCTGTAGCCTTCTGTGGTGGCTTCACCCAGCCGCGTGCCTACTGCCAGCACCAGATCCGCGTCGAGCAGCCGCTGGCGCAGGGCCTGCGTCATGCCCCAGCCGACATGGCCGGCGGCATTGGGATGGCGTTGATCGAAACACTCCAGCCGGCGCCACGCCGTACCGACGGGCAGCTCGAAGCGGCTGGCGAAATCGGCGATCTGGGCCATTGCGATCGGGGTCCAACCCGAGCCACCCAACAACAGAAACGGGCGTTGCGCCACATCCAGCAGGGCAGTCATGCGGGCGAGATCGGCCTGGCTCGGGCTGCTGTGGCTGCGTTGATAGCGCGGCAGATCCGGCACGGTGGCGCAGCCCCACAGCGTGTCCTCGGGCAAGGCCAGCACCACCGGGCCGGGCCGCCCGCTGGTGGCCACCTGAAACGCCCGGGCGATGAACTCCGGGATACGTTCGGTGCGATCGATCTGTGCGACCCACTTGCTCATGGGCCCGAACATGCGGCGATAGTCGATTTCCTGGAACGCCTCGCGTTCGACAAAGTCATTGCCCACCTGGCCGACGAACAGGATCATCGGCGTGGCGTCCTGGAAAGCCGTATGCACGCCGATACTGGCGTTGGTTGCCCCGGGGCCACGGGTCACGAAGCAGATGCCGGGTTCGCCGGTCAGCTTGCCGTGGGCTTCGGCCATGTAGGCGGCGCCGCTCTCCTGACGGCAGACGATGGGTTCGATGCTGCCGCGATGCTCGTTCAAGGCGTCGATGCAGGGCAGGTAGCTTTCGCCGGGGATCATGAAGATGCGGCGCACGCCATGCTGGCGCAGTTGCTGCATCAGAATCTGTCCGCCGTTGCGTTCGGTGAGCGTGTGCGTCATACAGAAGCTCCTTGAGCAGGACCGGTATTGGAAGAGACGGGATGCCCCGACGCGCTAACGCAGCGCGCCGGTGCCGAAGTCGTCACGCAGGCGCGCCAGGATGCCGACCAGGTGGTCATGCATGGCCTGCCGGGCGGCGGCCGGATCGCGTGCCGTGATGGCGGTCAGGATGACCGCGTGTTCTTGCCTGGCGACCGCCCACACCTGGGTGTTGACGAAATGCTGTTCCATGCGGCTGAACAGCGGGCTGATGCTGCTGAGATGCCAGATATGGGAAATAGCGGCCGCCAGCGCGGCGTTGCCGCAAGCGGCCGCAATGGCGCTATGGAAGGCCTGGTCGTGCAGGCTGGGCGTTTCGGTCAGGGACATGGCCTCATGGGCGTCCTGGATGGCGGCCAGTTGCGCCGCTGAGGCGCGCTGCGCGGCCAGGGCGGCGCACTCCGGCTCCAGCAGCAGGCGCGTGTCCAGCAGGTCAAAGGGACCGATGTCACTGGGTTCGACGCCATTGCCGGCCTGGGCGCCTGCATATTGCCCGTCGTCGCGCGGGGCGCAGACAAACACGCCCGTGCCCACGCGCACGTCGACATAACCCTCGATCTCCAGAGCGATCAGCGCTTCGCGCACCGAGGCACGGCTGACCTGCAGCTGTTCGGCCAGATCACGTTCGGCAGGCAGGCGGGCGCCGATCTCGAAATCTCCGGCGCGGATGCGGCTGGCGATCTGGTCGGCGATGAGGCGATAAAGGCGGGTCGGGGTGACAGCGTGAAAGAGAGCCATGGTCTGTGCATCGAGTGGCCGAGTGGTCAGGCCACTGGGCGATAACGAAGTGTGCAGGATTTGGCGTGCCAGAAGAAGCCTTGGGGGATGCTTTTGCGGGAAAACCATGAGCCGGCCTGCCGGCCGACAGAGGGCGGTGCGATCAGGAGCGAGCCAGCGTGCTCAGGGCCTGATGCAGCACGACGGCATTGTTGCGTTCAGGGTCGCGAGCACCGTAGACCAGGGTCAGGCGGCCGCTGCCGGCAGCGACAAGCAAGGCCCGCATGGCCGCTTGCTGGGCCGGTTGCGCCAGTTCTTGCAGATAGGCTTGGCGAAACTCGTCCCAGCGCTCGGCGTCATGGTGGAAGGTTTTGCGCAGGCCGTCGCTGGGCGCCAGGTCGCGTGCCCAATCATTCAGCGCCAATACGGCGCGCGCCCTGCCGCGCGGCCAGAGCCGGTCGACCAGAACGCGGTAGCCGTCCTCGGGGCCGGGGTCTTCGTAGGCGCGTTTGAGCACAATGGCGCGAGGTGAGGGCATGGCGTGGCTCCAGAGCGGGAAAAGGGGGTCAGGCAACGCGCGACGATCGCTCACGGATCGCCTGGTAGCTGACCCCTTGGCTGATCTTGGGCGGCTGCGAACCGCTATGGAAGGCGTTGACGGCGTCCAGTACCATCTTGTCAGCCAAGGTCAGGCGGTCGATCATGCGCAGGTATTGCAGCCAGTTGTCCACCACGAACACCTCGGCCCAGATGGTCGGTTCGTTGAGATCGCGAAAGGCCTGCCACTGGTCGGCGCCATTGCGCATGCGCATGCGCCGCAGCGCCGGCATGCTACCCAGGAAAGCCGTCTGCCTGTCGTGCTCGATCACATATTGCACGCTGACGATGATCGCCCCGTGGGCCGGGTCGAAGTCCTGGGCGCGGGGGGCCTCGGAGGCGACGGGCCAGGCGGCCAGATCCTGGGTTTCGTTCAGATTGGGCAAATGCGTGCGCGAAAAGAGCAGGGTGGTCAGGCCCAGTGTCAGGCCTGCTGCCAGCAGGCTGCCCTGCACCCCGAGCGTTTCAGCAAAATGGCCCCAGGCGAACGAGCCCAGTGCCAGGCCGCCGAACAGCGCCGTCTGGTAGAGCGCCAGCGCACGCGCCTTGACCCAGTCAGGCACCAGCACCTGGATGGAGGTGTTGTAGGTGGCCAGTACCGCGATCCAGCAACTCCCGGCCAGCAACAGTGCCGGAAAGATCAGGCTCAGCAGGTCGAACACACCAATGATCACCAACCCGAACGACAGCAGGGCGCAGCCTGCGGTGATCAGGCGCGCACTGCCCAGGCGCCGCTGGGCAGTGCTGACCCACAGGCTGCCGCTGATGGCGCCCAGCCCCAGCGCACCCAGCATATAGCCATAGAGCGAGGCGCTGCCATCGGCGTGGTCATAGGCCAGCAGCGGCAACAGGGCCCACAGCGCGCTGGCTGAAATGCCGAAGGTGAAGGCGCGCTGCATGACCTGGCGGGTCACGCTGGAATGTTCGGTAAAGCGCAGGGCGGCCACCACCCCCTCGACGATGCGTTCCGGCGGCAGCGAGCGCACCGGCACGGTCCGGCGCCAGCGCCAGATGGCCCACATAAGCGAAGCAAAGCACAGGCAGTTCAGCAGGAACACCCAGGGCGCGCCGACCGCGCCCAGCAGCATGCCGCCCAACGCCGGTCCGAGCGCCCGCGCGACGTTGAAATTGACGCTATTGAGCAGCACGGCACGGCCGATCTCCGGGCGTGGAACCTGTTCGCCCACGGCGGCCTGCCAGGCCGGCGTGATGATGGCGCTGCCCACGGAAACAAAAAACACGGCGATGATCAACGTGACCGGATGCAGCTTTCCGGCAAAGGCGAGGGCGGTGATCACCACGCCCATCCCCAGCTCAAGCGCCATGCCCAGCAGCATCACCTTACGCCGGTCATAGTTGTCGGCCAGCACGCCGGTCAGGATCGAAAGCACCACCAGCGGCAAGGCCGCGGCCACCTGGATCATCGCCACCAGGACGGGGCTGCTCTGCTCGGTGGTGACAATCCATGCTGCCGCCACCGATTGCGCCCATACGCCGAGGTTGGCGAACAGATTGGCAATCCAGATGATGCGAAACGCGCTGTGACGCAACGGCGCGAGCACGCCGGGCGGCGAGCCATCATTGCGCGTGGGGTCGGGCTCGGGAGCCGGCGAAGGCGTGGTGCCGGGAGGCAGGTCGTCTTTGGCGGAGGGCGGTTGCAACATGAGCGCGCGGAATCCTGCGAGGGTTTGAGAACAACCCAAAGCCAGAAGATTCCCCGAGCCCCATGCGCCTGTCAAGCGGGCGGAGCGGGCGGGCCGGCAACCGCCAGCCAGTGCTGCAGGGCCTCTTCAAGTTGTGCCAGGGCCTGCAGCAGGCCGTCAGTCAGGGCGGCGGCCTGCTCGTCGGTGCTGCCGGATGCCGCGTCTTCCAGCTGTCGCGCAGCCTGCAGCGTCCGCTCGGCGCCGGCCACCCGCGCGCCGCCGGCGATCCGGTGGGCGTGGTCGGCCAGCAGGGCGCGGTCGCCGTTCGCCAGCGCCTGGCGCAATGCCTCGGCATCTTCCTGGTTGGTATCAATGAGCGCCTGGACGATGCGCTGGGTCAGTAGGGCATCATCCTGGGTCAGTTGCTGCAGTTGCTGCGGTGCGAAGCACAGGGGCCCGTCCGCTGCCGGCGGCACCTTACGAGTGGCTGGCGGCGAGGGCGGGCAGGCGGGCGACAGACCAGCCAGACGCTCGCGCAGCGTGTCCACGCCGAGCGGCTTGAACAGGCAACCATCCATCCCGGCCTGGCGGCAACGTTCGGCCTCCTCGGGTTGAGCCGAGGCCGTCACGGCCAGGATGACGGTGCGCGCGCGCCCCTGCTCGGTTTCCTGACGGCGAATCTCGCCAGCCAGGGCGTAGCCGCTCATGCCGGGCATATTGCAGTCGGTCAACACCACATCAAAGGGCTGCGCCTGCCAGGCGGCCAGCCCTTGTTGCCCGTCCGCGGCCTCGTGGACATCGTGCCCGATGAAGGCCAGTTGCTGGCTCAGCAGCATACGGTTGGGCGCGTGGTCGTCGATGACCAGCACCTTCAGGCGGCCGGTCGTGCCTTCGCTGGGGGCCGGCCCTGCAGGGCCGGCCCCATAGCTGCTGTGCGCGAGCAGGGGAACGGTGAGCGCGATCTCGATGCAGGTGCCCTTGCCGGGAATGCTGCTGAGATCGAGGGTGCCCCCCATGGCGTCGATGATGCGGCGACTGATGGCCAGCCCCAGACCTGTTCCCGACAGGTGCTGCGCGTCGTCTCCTGCTGCGCGGATCTGGGTGAATGGTTCAAACAGCTTGCGCCGGTCGGCGGCGTTGATGCCCGGACCGGTGTCGTCGACCACCAGCTCGATCTGTGCCAAGCCGTTGTCGAGACGGCGTTGGCGCAACGTAAGGGTGACGCCGCCGAGTTCGGTGAACTTGAGGGCATTGCTGATGAGATTGGCCAACACCTGTTTCAGGCGGGCAGCGTCGATCTCGACGTCCTGCTCGCTGCTCTGCTCTCTGTGCAGCGCCAGGGTCAGATTGCGCTGACGGGCCAGGCCCTGAAAGACGTTGATGAGGTTCTCGGCTACCTGCCGCAGGCTGGCCGGCCGGGGGCTCAGTTCGAATTTCTCGGCTTCGATCTTGGAGATGTCCAGGATGTCTCCGATCAGGGCCAGCAAAGAGCGCGCGGAATCGTAGGCCACCTGCAGGGCGTCGCGATCAGCCGGCGGGTCGGGTTCGCGGCGCAGCACCAGCTCCAGCATGCCGATGATCGCATTCATGGGAGTACGGATTTCATGGCTCATGGTGGCCAGGAAGGTCGTCTTGGCCCGGCTGGCGGCGTCCGCGTCCTCTTTGGCCTCCTGCAACTGGTGCAGGAGCTCGGTGCGTTCGGTCAGGTCTGTCCACCCGCCGATCATCCCGGCGACGCGGCCGAGCGAGTCGGTATAGGGCAGCATCCAGTGATACAGATAGCGTTTTTTCCCGTCGATGACGATTTCCATGTCCTGGAAAACGGCGCCCTGCGAGCCATGCATGGCATCCAGATACTGCTGGTGCACCTGGGCGGCCTGTTCGGCCTGCTGGTCGGCATTGGGGGATTCCGTGATCTTGCGGCCCAGCACGTCCGCCTCGACCACATTGAACGCCTGCAGATAACTGCGGTTGCACAGCACCATGCGGCCTTCGAGGTCGCGTACGAAGACCGGATAGGGAATGCCGTCGAGCAGCACGTGCATGAAGGCGAGCTGGTCATTGAGCGCGCGCTCGGCGCGGCGTCTTTTTCGTATCTGCAGGCGCAGATAGAAAATCCACGCAAGGAATATGAGCGCAGACGCAAATGCCAGGCCGATCAGCAGATAAATTTCAGTCCGATAGGCATACCAGGTATTGATCTGCGGTGGCGCCTGCGCACGCCAGCGGTTAAGCACATAAATCTGTTCATCCGAAGGCAGCAATGCCAGGGCCTTGTTGATGATGCTTTGCAGTTCATCCTGCTGGCGGCCGAACGCGAAGGCCAGCCTGGCTGGCGCGACATTGAAGGCGGCACGGATCTCCAGTTCGTCGCGAAAATAGTTACGGAGATAAAAATTGGCCGCCAGCTGGCTCTGGATCGCCAGATCGGCCCGGCCATCCAGGACGGCCAGCAGGGCTTCGTTGGGACTGGCCACAGGCACGGCCCTGGCCTGCGGGTAATGGTCGCGCAGTTGCGCCTGCGAAGCGCTGCCCGAGACCGTCGCGATCCGCCGCCCGGCATAGGTGGCATCCGCCGTGAGAACAGGGTCGCCGCGTCGTCCGACGAGAACGACGGCTGAGGTCAGGTAGGGCGTGCTGAAATCCAGCGCGGCATCGCGCGCCGCGCTCCAGAACATGCCCGCGCCCATGTCGGCCGCGCCATTCACCAGTGCCTGCTGCATGTCGGCGGCGGTGTCGACGCCCTGATAGACAAACCGCAAGCCGGTGAGACCGCTCAGCCGCTGCAGCAGATCGATCGACATGCCGGAAGGCCGGTTCGCGTTGCGGTTGTACATGGAGAAAGGCGGGAACACGTTCAGCGTCACCACGCGCACCTCGTGCTGACGCTGAAGCCAGCGCTTTTCGCGTTCAGTCAGGCGCAACCGCGACATAGAGCGAAAGGATGCGGTCGGCAGCCCCCAGCGGTACAGCACATTCTGGCGCCATACGTCTGGAATGCTGGCAATGGCCTGGTTGAGAATATGACGCAGCCGTGCATTGCTGTGACGCAAGGTATACATGCTGCCCATCGTGCCCAAGTGATCCCGCTTCTGGAGCTCGATATCTTCGAAAATACCTGCTGCCATGTAATAGGCTACAGACAAGGGATCGCCCAGATAGACGTCTGCCTGACCATAGGCGACAGCGCTCAGCCCCAGCAGGGGCGTGGCTAGGTTGACCCACGACCCGGTCTGGCGCTGGCCCGGCGCGAGCAGCTTGCGCGGGTTCACCGCGACACGCAGGCCGCCGAAATCCTGCGGCAGCGCACCCGACTCCCGCCGTGTCACAAGCACCGCAGGGTTGACGATATAGGGCTCGCTGGATAGCAGCCCCGAGCTGCCCAGGGGGGCTCCGCTGACATCATCGACGACATCGACCGCACCGTCGCGCAAGGCCTGCAAGGCGCTTTCGCGATCAGGGTATGACACGATGACGGGAATCAGGCCCAGGTTGTAGCTGATTATCTTTAGATAATCCGCGTTTATACCGGCGAAGGCACCGCTATATGTAAACTGAAAGGGCGCAAAATCTGGAGAGAAAATGCCGACGCGCAATTCCCTGTTGCTGGCCAGCCATTGCCAATCCTCGGTATCCAGTTCGATGGACAAGCGTGGCACCTGGACGTTGGAACCGAGCGGGAGATAGCTTGCCGTGGCCATGCCGGGCAGAACGATACAGAGCAGAAGAAAACACAGGCAATATCGCAACAAGGCCCGCTGCGGGCGGCTTTGCCGCTGGTCGTGCATGATGCCAGCTACCCCAGGTTGTTGCGCTTGGCCAGGTCGATCAGCTCGACCAGGGTGGTGGCATTGAGTTTCTGCAGCAGGCGGGTCTTGTAGGTGCTGATGGTTTTATTGCTGAGGAACATGCTATCGGCAATGTCTTTGTTGGTCAGCCCCTGCGACAGCAGTTGCAGCACCGCCAGCTCGCGGTTCGAGAGCGAGGCGATCAGCATCGCGTCATCCTGGTGCTCGGTGCCGCGGATATCGTTGAGGGTGGTTTTCGGGAAGTAGGTGTAGCCGGCCACGACGGCCTTGGCCGCATCGACGACCTCCTGCAGATTGCCGTGCTTGGACACGAAACCGGCGGCGCCGGCGTTGAGGCAGCGCCGTGCGAACAGCGCCGGCTGCTGGCCGGTGAGTATCAGAACATGCATGGGCAACCCGAGCGCCTGCAGACGTGTCAGGACCTCAAGGCCGTCGAGCTTGGGAATGGCGATATCCAGGATCACCAGGTTCGGCAACATTTCGCGGGCCATGCTGATGCCGTCAAGCCCGTTGTCGGTTTCGCCTACGATTTCAAAGCCCTCTCTTTCCATGAGGGCCTTTAAAGCAAAACGGATCACGGGGTGATCATCAATAATCAGTATTTTTTGCATGGCGGAGCGCGGCCTCACAAATTTTCAGTTGTATCGAGGGCCATTATGTTAGAAAAAAATCAGCGAGCCATGGCGTATTTTTTCTACAGCGAGAGGCGGACTGAAAGCGTGTAAACCGTATTTGTTTATTAATATCTAAAAATATAAAAACAGATATTTATAAAACTATATATTTCAGATCAGTGCATTGCCGCGATACCAATAAAAATCAGATTAAATGATAGATCCCCCAGGGAGCAGGCAAAAGTTAGGACTAAGAGGGTTCTTCCAGTCTCATCCGGCCATCTTCGTGGCAGGGGAGCGCCGCCCGCAGGCGCAGGAAGCCAGGCGTGACTGGGGGCGGGTCCGAGAATAGGACCGATGAACAGCGAGGGGGAAAGCAGGGGGTGCCGCCGAGGGCCGGCGGCCTGCCTCAGGTGTTGGCGACCATGGGGTTGAACAGCCAGGCCTCGTACTCGTCGCCCGACATGGGACTGGCGTACCAGTAGCCCTGGCCCAGGGCGCAGCGCATGTCCAGCAGGGCGTTGCGCTGATCGGCGGTTTCGATGCCTTCGGCGACCACATTGATACCCAGGCGGTCAGCCAGCGACAGCGTGGCGGCGATCACGCTTTCGCTGCGCGCGTCGCCGGGCAGGCGCTGCACGAAGGACGCGTCGATCTTGAGCTGGTTGAAAGGCAGGTTGCACAGCCGTTCCATGGAGGAAAAGCCGGTACCGAAATCGTCGATCGAGACCGTACATCCAAGCAGACGCAGGCGTACCAGGGTTTCGAGCGTGGCGGCTTCGACAGACAACAGCCCGGTCTCGGTGACTTCGATGGTCAGGGCCGTGGCAGGCAGGGCGTGACGCTCCAGGCTGGCCATCAGGCCGGGTAGCAATTCGGCGCTGGCGAGCTGGCAGGTCTCGACGTTGAGCGCCAGGCTGGCGCCGCGCCCGGTGTCGGAGGAGCGGGCCGTGCAGGCCATGGCCTGTTCGGCCAGCGCTACCGTCAGATGATCGAGCTCACCGCAGTTCTTCACGGCCTCGATGAAGCTGGAAGGCGGCAGCAGGCCGTGCTCAGGATGCGCCCAGCGCGCCAGAATCTCGGCACCGGCCGGCTGCAGCGTGCGGATATCGAACTTGGGCTGGTAATACGCGATGAACTCGCCGCGCTCCAGGCCGACCTGGATCTCCCGGGGGCTCGGGTTGCGGAAAACCGGCGCACGCGACGCGCTGGCAGGCGGATCCGAGTCGTCTTCGTAGCGGCGCAGCAGGGACTCCAGACGGCCGAGCTTGAGGGGTTTGCCCAGGTCGCCGAGCACCTGGATTCCTAGTAGGCTGGCCATATGGAGGATGGCGGCGGTGAGATCGCTGCTGACGTCGCTGCTCAGGATAACGGACTTGATCTGTCCGCGCCGGCTGGCCTCGCGCAGGAACTGGGTACCGTCCATGCCGGGGGTGCGGACGTCGCAGATGACGATATCGGCCGGGCCGTGGGTGGCCAGCTGCTCCAGCGCATCATTGCCTTCCTGGGCCTGATAGATGCGCGAGTAGCCCAGCACGTCGAGGGCGCGTGTCATGACCAGCCGCTGGGCGGGATGGTCTTCGATCACAAGGATGGCCGGCTGCTTCATGCTGAGTCGGGGTGCTTCGCGCCGGGTGTCAGGGCCGCAGAACGGGCCTTGGCTCAGGGGGCGGCGCATAAAGTTAGAGGTTGATGTTGTCGGTTGCCACCCGGGCCGTGGCCCGGCCCTGTTACAGGGCTGAGGCCGCGATCATGCTGTCCGGGAAATTTTTTTGCGATTTATATCTTGATTTATATACGGTTGAACACAAATTTCCAAGATCATTTCGTGCTTTGCACAAAATGTGCGGCCTGATCGCTGCGGCGAATCGGTCTGGCGCGACCGGAGTGACTCGGTGCAAACCGGCAAATGCGCTGCAGGAAACGACAGCAACACAGCAGAAACAGACCCTGGAGCCGGCAGCAATTGTTCAGGCACGTTATCAGATAAAAACCTCGGAAATATGCGATATCACCCTAATCTAGGACAAGTATTACCAGCGTGATACAAAAAGCTGACAGCCAGTTCCACCCTCGCTGACCGGCTTTTTTTGCTGTTTATAACGGCAGCGTCCCCGACAACTTAAACGGGGCAGGTTCCCTGCTGCGGAGGGCATGCCATCAGAACATGGACGTGACAAGTTTTTTTGCTAATATTCAGCCTGATGAAAGCTATTTGGGACAGACGCGTAGCCCTGTTGTCACGGCTTGCCGCTGGTCAGCAACGCCTCTTTCCCTCTCTATGACAGACGAGCCTCCTTCTCG
>JAEWJD010000394.1 GCA_023386765.1 Pseudomonadota bacterium
GATCAGGCGTTCATCGACGAACTCGGCGGCCGCGCCGAAATGTCCGAGTACATGCAACGCGCCGGCTTCGACTACAAGATGTCGGCCGAGAAAGCCTACTCCACCGATTCCAACATGCTGGGCGCCACCCACGAAGCCAAGGATCTGGAGCACCTGAACAGCGGCATCAAGATTGTGCAGCCCATCATGGGCGTGGCCTTCTGGCGCGAAGACGTCCAGATCAAGCCCGAGACGGTATCGGTGCGCTTCGAGGAAGGCCGCCCGGTCGCTCTCAATGGCGTCGAGTACACCGACCTGGTCGAGCTGCTGATGGAAGCCAACCGCATCGGCGGCCGCCATGGCCTGGGCATGAGCGACCAGATCGAAAACCGCATCATCGAAGCCAAGAGCCGCGGCATCTACGAAGCCCCGGGCCTGGCGCTGCTGTTCATCGCCTACGAACGCCTGGTCACCGGCATTCACAACGAAGACACCATCGAGCAATATCGTGAAAACGGTCGCAAGCTGGGCCGCCTGCTCTATCAAGGCCGCTGGTTCGACCCGCAAGCCATCATGCTGCGCGAAACCGCCCAGCGCTGGGTGGCACGCGCCATCACGGGCGAAGTGACCATCGAGCTGCGTCGCGGCAACGATTACTCGCTGCTGGATACCGTCTCGCAGAACCTGACGTACCAGCCCGAGCGCCTGACCATGGAAAAGGGTGAGTCGACCTTCTCGCCGCAGGACCGTATCGGCCAACTGACGATGCGCAACCTGGACATCATCGACACGCGCGACAAGCTGATCACCTACGTCAAGGCCGGTCTGCTGGCCCCGTCGTCGGGTGCCGCCCTGCCCCAGCTCAAAGACGAGAAGTAATAAAAAAAGCGCCGCTTGCGGCGCTTGCTGGCCCCTCTTTCGCCCAGGCGGATGAGGGGCTTTTTCTATCCGGACACGGGGTCTGCCTCCGAACCGGCCTGGCCAACAAAGCAGCAGCAGCCAGCCCGGGCCGTCTCAGGGAGAGGCGCGGGGCCCACCTGCGGCCCCGCCCGGAGTGCTACTTAATAGACGCCGCCCTTGCCTGCGCCTTCCGCCAGCTTGGACGATGCCCCGGGTGCCGCGCGGTGCCGCGCCGCCAGCGCCTCTGCGGCACGGGCAAGCAACGTCGCATCCACCCCCACGGCGGTGAACAGACTACCGCAGCTGCGGTAGTGATCGGCCATTGCGGCGTCGCCCATCAGGATGCCGGCAGCCTTGCCGTGCGAACGGATGCGCGCCAGGGCCTGCTCGATGATTTCACGCACGGCGCCGGGATTACCCAGGTGGCCGTAATCGGCCGCCAGGTCTGCCGGACCGATGAACACCCCTTCCACGCCATCGACGGCGCAGATCTCGTCCAGCGCCTCGATGCCGCGGCGCGTCTCAACCTGCACCAGCACGCACATGCTGTCATTGGCCTCATGCAGGTAGTCCGGCAGGCGGTTCCAACGCGAGGCACGCGCCAACGCACTGCCCACCCCTCGGATGCCGGCGGGCGGATAGCGCGTGGCTGCCACGGCAGCAGCGGCTTCTTCCCCGCTCTGGATCATCGGCACCAGCAGCGTGCGCGCACCGATATCCAGCAGGCGCTTGATCTCGACCGGATCATTCCAGCCCGGACGCACCACCGGCTCGACCGGATAGGCGGCCAGCACCTGCAGTTGTGCCAGGATCGTGTCCAGCGTATTGGGAGCATGCTCGCTGTCGATCAGCAGCCAGTCGAAACCGGCACCGGCCACGACTTCGGCGCTGTAGGGGCTGGCCAGCCCGAGCCACAGGCCCAATTGGTGTTCACCGCGCGCCAGCGCGGCCTTGAAGGTATTGACCGGAGTCTTCATGATCACCCTCCTCAGGCGAAACGGCAGGCCACGGCACCCAAGGGGCCGTAGTCGACATGGAAGGTGTCGCCGCGCTCGGCGAACACCGGACGCGTGAACGAACCGCTCAGGATGATCTGGCCGGCTTCCAGCTCGACGTCATAGGCGGCCAGTCGATTGGCCAGCCAGACCACGCCATTGGCCGGATGATTCAGAACGCCGGCAGCCAGGCCGGTCTCCTCGATCACGGCATTGCGCGACAGAATGGCACCGACCCAGCGCAGATCCACATCGTGAACCCGCACGGGACGCCCGCCCATCACCACGCCGGCATTGGCGGCATTGTCGGAAATGGTATCGAACACTTTGCGCGGACGACGCGACTCGGGGTCGATCTGATGCGAACGGGCATCGATGATTTCCAGCGCAGGCGTGACGTAACGGACCGCGTCCAGCACGTCGAACAGGGTGACACCCGGGCCGCGCAGCGGCTTGTCCAGGATGAAGGCCAGCTCCACCTCCAGGCGCGGCACGATGAAGCGGTCGCTCGGGATGGTCGAGCCATCCTCGAACAGCATGTCATCGAGCAAAGCGCCAAAGTCCGGCTCATCAATCTGCGACGACAGCTGCATGGCGCGCGAAGTCAGGCCGATCTTGTGGCCAACCAGGCGGCGCCCTTCGGCAATCTTCAATTCAACCCAGCGGCGCTGTACCGCGTAGGCGTCGGCGATATCCATCTCCGGATGATCCAGCGACGGCTGACGGATCTGCTGGCGGCTGCGTTCTGCCTCATGCAGACGCCGGGCAATAGCATCGATAGTGGTGACGTCAAGCGTCATAAAAGCCTCCTTGCTTTTTCTGATAAAAATGGGGTCTGTGCTTGGGAAGCCAGCGCTGGCGAATGCCATTGCACGGCCTGCGCCAGCCCGCAGCGGCTTGCACCGGCTGGCTTTCCCGGGCACGGATGGCCGCCAGGCATGAAGCCTGCGACCAAGAGTGGACGTTCCGCCGGCTGTCATCGGCCAGCGGACAGAAGCCCGCCCGTGCCGGCCGCAGCCTGATCACGCGCGGACTGCTCACGACAACGCCGGTTTCCCGCGGGGATCATGCACGGCCAAGACCGCCCTCCCCCTGACTGACCCGCCAGCGCCCTGCCCTGCCAATACCGCATCTCCTTGCTGGTCATCGGCACAGCCACCTCCTCGTGGCGTACTGCCTCCAACGCAGCAAGACAATCCTGCAGTATCCGAAACCTTCCCGCAGCGCATGGCCCTGTTGGGTCATGTCGTGTGCTCCGTATGAGCTGGTGGTGCCGCGCCACGAAGGCCCTGCGCCACTGCCTCACTGTCCACCCACTTCCGTGCCCGGCAGAACCTTGCCCGGCAGCAATACCCGCTGCGGCCACGACGCGGCCGGCAGCGCTGACTCCCATATACAGATGTCCGCCATCTGCCGTGACATGCAACGCTGAGCGCAGCGCCATGGCCGATGGACCAACGAACGGGATCATATGGGTGTATTGCCTCGGCCGCACCTAGGATAAAGGCCGATAGTCCACTGGGTGATCCAACATGGGCCGCCCTCCCTCCTGGCGCGCCGCCTGCGGGACTGCTGCCCTCGTCCAACGCCGCCTAAAGCTCGACCTGCATACCCATCTCGACCACGCGATTGGGCGGGATCTTGAAGTACATCGTGGACCGGGTGGAATTGCGCGCCAGGAAGGCGAACAGCGCCCGGCGCCAGCGCGGCAATGCCGCGCGGTGGGCCGCCACCACCGTCTGCCGCGACAGGAAATACGAGGTGCGCATCGGTTCAAGATCCAGCTCAGGATAGGCCTCAGCCACCAACCGCATGACTCCCGGCACATCCGGGTCTTCCTTGAATCCGTACTGGACCACGACCTGCCAGGCCGACGCGCTCACCCGGGTCGCCGCAAAGCGTTCTTCCGCCGCGACGTAAGGCACATCGGCCACCCGGATGGCCAGGAATACCACGTGCTCGTGCAGCACCTTGTTGAGCTTGAGATTGTGCAACAGCGCCGGCGGCACGTTCTCCACGTTCAGCGTCATGAATACCGCCGTGCCGGGCACGCGCGCGGGGGGGTACGCCTCCAGCTGCGCCATGAACGCTGCCAGCGGTTGGCGATCGCGCGCCTGCTGTTCGGTGAGGATCTGACGCCCGCGCCGCCAAGTCATCATGAGCGTGAAGACCACCACCCCCACCAACAAGGGCATCCAACCCCCCTCGTGAATCTTGAACAGATTGGCACCGAACAGCAGTACATCAACCGCCAGCAGCAGGCTAAGCACCAACAACCACACAAGGCGCCGTCCGCCCGTCGAGCCTCGCGGCAACACGGCGAAAGCCAGTACCGAGGTGGTGAGCATGGTGCCGGTGACGGCAAAGCCGTAGGCGGCCGCCAGGTTCTCAGAATTCTGGAACAACAGCACCAGCGTCAGCACGGCGCACAACAACAAGGCATTGACCTGGGGCAGATAGATCTGCCCCTGCTCGGTCGCCGACGTATGCAGCACCCGCATGCGTGGCCAGAAACCCAGTTGCACCGCCTGCCGCGTGACGGAAAACGCCCCGGAGATCACGGCCTGCGAAGCGACCACCGTCGCCACCGTGGCCAGGCCGACCAGCGCCGCCGTGCCCCACTGCGGCGCCATCAGGAAGAAGGGATTGCGGATGGCCGTGGGGTCGCGCAACAGCAGCGCTCCCTGGCCGAGATAGCACAACGTCAGCGCGGGCAGCACCAGCGCGAACCAGGCACGGCGGATGGCCGGACGGCCAAAATGCCCCATATCGGCATACAGGGCTTCCGCGCCGGTCAAGGCCAGCACGACGGCCCCCAGCAGCAGAAAGCTCATCAGCGGATAGCTGGCCACCAGACGCAGTCCCCACACCGGATTCAGGGCCTGCAGTACTTGCGGCGCCAGGCTGATCTGCCACAGCCCCAGCAGCGCCAGCGTGACGAACCAGAGCGCCATCACCGGACCGAACAACCGGCCCACCAGGGCCGTGCCGCGCGACTGAATGGAAAACAGGCCGATGAGGACCAGCAAGGCCAGCGGCACCACCCAATGATCCAGCGTATGCGATACCACGCCGATCCCCTCGATGGCCGACAGCACGGAGATCGCCGGCGTGATCATGCTGTCGCCATAGAACAGCGCCGCGCCGAAAATGCCCAACATGATGAGCCCCTTGCGGCCCCGGCCCTGGCGCCCGCGCACCGCCAGTTCAAGCAGCGCGAGCGTGCCGCCTTCGCCGCGGTTGTCCGCCCGCAACACCAGCGTCACGTACTTGAGCGACACCACCACCATCAGCAGCCAGAACAGGATGGACAACACACCCAGGATATGGGCGGGCTCCAGGCTGTCGAACATCGCCAGACAGGCACGCAGGGTATAGAGCGGGCTGGTGCCGATATCGCCATAGACCACCCCCAGCGCGCCCAGCATCAGGGCAAAAGAACGGGAACGGTCAGTCGTCGGAGACAGAGACATTGAAAGGGTCCTGGCGCGAGAGCTGGGCCCCCTTGCGGGGCCCGGGGAACACCACCGAAATGCGCGTGCCGGCAAAGGCCGGGCGGCTGCTCAAGCGCCACCATGCGCCATGCGCATGGGCGATCTCGCGCACGATCGCCAGCCCCAGACCCGATCCTTCGCTGCGCGCAAGCGGCGAACGATAGAACGCCTCCAACACCCGCTCCTGGTCATTCGGGGCAATGCCTGGACCATCGTCCTCGATGGCCAGGGTAGGCGGATTCTCGCTGACGGTCAGACGGATACGCGCATGCGGCCCACCATAGCGCAGGGCATTGTCGATCAGATTGCCC
>JAEWJD010000404.1 GCA_023386765.1 Pseudomonadota bacterium
GCCTAGCCGGGCAATGCCGGTGGCCGGCGCGGCGGCCACCATTGCGCGTGCGCCCCCCGCGCCGGCCTCTCCCGCATCGGAAAACTTGGAGGTGATCACGATGCCGCAACGCGCACCCTGCTGCGCGCAGGCCGCCACCGTGTCCCTGACCTTTTCCTGCGGAATCGCCATCACCACCATGTCCGGGGCCGAGGGCAACGCCGCCACCGAGGGATAGGTCCGCACGCCGAAGAGCGTCTCGCGGGCCGGGTTGATGGGATAGATGTGCCCGTCGTAGCCGTGCTTGAGCAACATGCGGAACAGGCGCCCGCCGAACTTGCTCTGATCCTCCGACGCGCCGATCACCGCCACGCTGCGCGGGTTCATGTAAGCGTCCAGCCCGGACGCATTGCTGCCGTGTTCCATCGTAAAGTCCCTGGATGAATCCAAATCGGAAAGACAGGACCAAGCGGTAAATCGCCCGCCGCGGCCCGTGCGCACTGCGGTGCTGCCCGCCGGCGACGCCGGCGCAAACCTGAACGACAGAATGGGAAAACCGCCCTGCGGCACCTCTCAGCCAGCGCGCAACGAAGCCGGCGCAGGGCTCCCGGCCGCATTTCCCGGGGATGAAAAACATTCTAGGGATGTTCCACTTTAAAATAGAACAATTCCATATTCTGGAAATTCCCTCATGAACAACACGCTCATCAAGGGCTTGCAGGTGGTCGAGCTGCTGGCCCACAGCGATACCCCCCAGAGCCTGACCGACATCGCCAACCGGCTGGGCCTGGCCAAGAGCAATGTGCACCGCCTGTTGATCGCACTGTCGGAATTGAAATACGTGATCCGCGACGAAAGCTCGGGGCGCTACAACGCCTCGATCAAGCTCTGGGAACTGGGTTCGGCAGTACTCGGCAAGCTCGATCTCAAGCGCCACGCCGAACACTGGATGTCGACCCTGAAAGACCAGACCGGCGAAACCGTGCACCTGTCGGTGCTCGACCGCGACGAAGTGGTCTATGTGCACAAGATCGAGAGCGACAACCCCATCCGGGCCTATACCCAGATCGGCGGGCGCGTGCCGGCCTATTGCGTGGCAACCGGCAAGGCCATGCTGGCCTACCGCTCCGCCGAAACGCTGCAACGCGTGACCGCCTCGCTGGTGCAGATCACACCGGCGACCATCGCCCAGCCCAAGCGTTTCCTCCTGGAGATCGAGAAAATCCGCAAGCAGGGTTATGCCGTCAATCGCGGCGAATGGCGCGAAGGCGTCTATGGCGTGGCCGCCCCCATCCTGGACGGCTCCGGCCAGGTGATCGCGGCCCTCGGGCTGTCCGGGCCATCGACCCGTTTTCGCGCGACCCAGGTCAAGCAATTTGCCGAAAAGCTCGGGCGCGCCACCGAGGGCATCACCCAGAGCCTGGGCGGGCATGCTGCGCTGCCCACCCTGGCTCACGTGACGCGCCGCATGGTGGAGGCCAAGCCCTGAACCACCGGTTCAGGCCACGCTGCGCAACGCCGGCGGCTCGAACACCGTGACCGGAGGCAAGGCCTGGGTATAGCGCTCCAGGCGCACCAGGCAGGAATGCGCGGCGCACCCCTGGCTCAGCCCTGAAGACGGCACATCCTGGGTCAGCACGTTGGGATTGCCATGGCTGTCCAGCGACGACCCGTCGGGGGCCACCACCGGATCGAACCAGGCCCCCGTGGACAGCGCCACCACGCCGCGGCGCACGCCATCGGACAACACCGCCGCCGCCAGGCAGGCGCCGCGCTCATTCCACAAGCGCACGATATCGCCATCGGCGATGCCGCGCTCGGCCGCGTCCTCGGGATGCAGCCGGACCGGCTCGCGCAGGCCGATTTTCATGCCGCGGCTGTAGGCACTGTTGTCCAGCTGGCTGTGCAGGCGGGTCTGTGGCTGGTCGGAGATAAGATGCAACAAACCGTCCTCGCCCTGCCCGCCGCGCAACCATTCGCTGGGTTCATACCAGCGCGGATGACCCGCACAATCGGCGATCCCGAATCCGGCGATGCGCTCGCTGTGGATCTCGATGCGGCCCGATGGCGTCGTGAGGGCATGGGCCTCGGGGTCCTGGCGAAAACTCTCCAGCAAGATCACGCCGGGTGCGCGCTCGGGCTCCGGCAACAGATCGATGCGCCCCTGCTCCCAGAAATCGTCGAAGTCCGGCAGCGCCACCCCGGCGCCCGCCGCGCTGGGCTGGCAGTCGGCATACATGGCGCGCAGCCATTGCATTGTGTCGCGCGATTCGGTGAAGAGCGCTTCCGCCCCCAGGCGGCGCGCCAGCTCGGTAAAGATGGCGTAGTCATCGCGCGACTCGCCGTAAGGCGGCATCACCTGCTTCATGGCCACCAGAAAGCGCTCGCGGTTGGAATACCCGATATCGTCGCGCTCCAGCGTGGTGGTGGCCGGCAGCACGATATCCGCGCGCCGTGCCGTCGAGGTCCAGAAAGGCTCGTTGACGATGATGGTTTCGGGCCGCTGCCAGGCCAGCTCCAGGCGGTTGAGATCCTGGTGATGGTGAAAGGGATTGCCACCCGCCCAATAGACCAGGCGGATGTCCGGATACTGATAGGCCACGCCGTTGTATTGAAAAGACTCACCCGGCGAAAGCAGCATATCCGACAGGCGCGCCACCGGAATGAAATCACGCACCGCGTTGCGGCCCTGCGAGAGCGTCGGCCCCGAGAACTTGGGTACCGTGCTGCCCATCATGTTGACCGAACCGTAACCCACGCCAAAGCCCCCGCCCGGCAGGCCGATCTGCCCCAGCATGGCCGCCACGGTGACCACCAGCCAATAAGGTTGTTCGCCGTGCTCGGCACGCTGCAAGCCCCAGGCCGCATTGATCATGCAGCGGCTGCAAGCCATCTCGCGCGCCAGCGCACGGATGCGCGCCGCCTCGATGCCGGTCAGCGGCGCAGCCCACTCGGCGCTCTTGGGCTGGCCGTCCTCGTCGCCGCGCAGATAGGCGGCAAAGACATCGAAACCCACGCAATAGCGCTTCAGGAAGGCTTCGTCATGCAGCCCCTCGGCATACAGGGTATGGGCCAGCGCCAGCAACAGTGCCGTATCGCTGTTGGGCACGATGGCCCACCACTCGAAACCCTCACCGGTGGCCAGGTCATCGCGCAAGGGGCTGATATTCACGAACCGTGTGCCGGCCTGCGCCATGCGGCGCAGCCCCCCTGGAATACGGTGCGGCGATGGGCCGCCCGCGCTGATCTGGGCATTTTTCTCCGGTACGCCGCCAAAGGTGACGAACAGCTCGGTATGCTCGCGCAGCACGTCCCAGGAGGTGTGGCTGGCCATGAGGGTTTCCATCGGCGCCACGACATGAGGCATCAGTACCCGCGCCGCGCCCAGGCTGTAGGAGTCGCGATGGGAAACATAGCCGCCGATGGCATTCAGAAAGCGGTGCGCCTGGCTTTGGGCATGATGGAAACGCCCTGCGCTGGACCATCCATAGCAACCACCGAAGATCGACGTATTGCCATGCGCCTTGCGGACCCGGTCCAGCTCCGCGGCCACCATGTCCAATGCCTCGTCCCACGGCACTTCCACGAAGCCTTCACGCCCGCGTCGCTCCGGATGCGCACCGGGGCCATGTCGCAACCAGCTTTCGCGTACGCTGGGACGGCGTACCCGCACCCCCGCATCGCGGCAGGCATCCAGCATCGACAGCCCGATGGGCGACGGCGACTCATCTTCCGGAATCGGCGCCAGATGGCTGACCTCCCCCTTCTGGTAGTGAACTTCATAGACTCCCCAGTGGGCCGAGGTATAGGTCTTCATGGCAACGGACTCTCGAGATGGCAAGGCAGATCACGCAAGGCCCGCGGCCAGCGCCCGGGCAATCAGGCCCCATGCTAACCAAGCCGTCTCGCACAGCTCAAATATTCCTTAATACGGAATACAATTTCCATAAAATGGAACTTAGAACCATCTCCCCGAGGTTTCCCGGACATGATCAATCGCCCCATGCGGCCGCGACATGCCCCCGCAGCGGCATCACCGTGCGCCTGACGAAGCCATCACGAAAGGGGGCTGGCTGCCGCCTGCCTAAGGCGCGCCGACCGCTGCGCGCTCCTGCAACCATTGCGCAAAGCCGCGCACGGCCGGCGAGGCCGCCGGCGGCACGCCCAGGTAGTAGGGCGTCAGCGGCAAACGCCATTGCGGCAGCGCGCAGACCAGCCGCCCCAGCGCGAGTTCATTGCCCAGCAATGACACAGGCGCCACGGTAAAGCCCAGGCCGTCGACCGCCGCCTGGACCACGAAATGCAAATGGTCGAAAAGAATCTGGCGGGCCGGCCGCAGGCGCGCCAGGCCCGCATGGCGTTTCCAGTCTTCCCAGTCGCTGCGGCGGGTCTTGGAGAGCAGCAGCGTCAGGCCTGCCAGGTCGCGCGGCTCGCGCAGCGCGCCCAGCACGGCGGGTGCGCCCACCAGCACGGCTTCGTCATCCATCCACGGCTGCACCGCCAGCGACGCCGGCCAGTGGTCCAGCCCGCGCCGGATGGCGATGTCATAGGCGCCGTCGGCAGCATCGGGCGCGACGGTGCTGGTGATGATCTGGGGGTCGATGCCCGGATGACGGGCCACGAAATCGGAGAGACGGGGAATCAGCCAGCGCACCGCGAACGAAGGCCGCACGTGCACCCGCACCGCGCGCGCCGGCGCCTGAGCGCGCAAGCGCCGCGCCGCCGTGGCGACCTGTTCCAGCGCCGGGCCCGCCTCGGCCAGGAATTGCTGCCCGGCCGCCGTCAGGCGCACCTGGCGGACCTGCCGCTCGAACAAGGCCAGACCCAGATGGGCCTCCAGCGCCTTGACCTGGCGGCTGATGGCGCCATGGGTCACGTGCAGCGCAGCCGCCGCCTGCGTGAAACTCTCGTAGCGTGCCGCCGCCAGAAACGCGCGTACGGCATTCAAGGGGGGCAGGTCGGCATTCATGCGTGAGATTTTATCACTCATGGCAGGCAGGAATGTCGGTTGTCAGCCGCGCGCCCCGCGCGCAGCATGGGGCCACCATGCCTATGCCCGCCTCGACCAGCGATCAACATTCCCGCCATGCCGCCTTGACCATGGCACTCACCTTGCCCGGCGATGTCCTGTTGTATCTGCTGCTCCCGATGTTCGCCACGCAGTTCGGCGTCAGCTTGCTTGAGGTCGGCATCCTGCTGGCGGCCAACCGCCTGGTGCGTATTGCCGGCTACGGCTGGGTGGCGCGCTTCTACGCCCGCCACGGCGATCGCCGCAGTTGCATGCTGGCCGCCCTGGCAGCCACGCTCAGCACGCTCGGCTATGCGCTGGCCTCCGGTTTCTGGGCCTTGCTGCCCTTGCGCCTGCTCTGGGGCCTGGCGTTCGCAGCGCTCAATCTCTCGACCCAGACCCTGGCCACTGCCGAACTGCAGGCCGCCGCCCACCGCAATGGCCGCTCGCGCGCACTGATTGCCTTGGGGCCTGCCCTGGCGCTACCCCTGGGTGCGGCGCTGGCGCAATGGCAAGGTCCCCGGATGATCTTCCTGATCCTGGCGCTGCTGGCGCTGGCCGGCCTGTACTACGCCCGGAAACTGCCTGCCGCGCCCCACCCCGAGCCTGCCCGCAAGCGGCGGCTGCGCCTGCCCGGCAGCCTGGACACCTGGTCCTTTCTGGAAGGTTTCACCCTGGACGGGCTGTTCATCATCGGCCTGTCATACATGGCCCGCACGCAAAGCGCCGACGACGCCCTGGTGCTGGCAGGCGCATTGCTGGGCCTGCGCTATGTCGCGGAGATTCTATTCAGCCCGCTGGGCGGCCGGCTGGCAGAACGCGTCGGGGCCGAACGTCTGTTGTTGTGGCTGTCTGTGCTGACGGCCATCGTGCTGACCGGATTCGGCTTTGGCTGGATCTGGAGCGCGGCAGGCGCCCTGGTGATCCTGCGCGCCCTGCAGCTGCCCCTGTTGCCGCCCATCGTGGCTCGCCGCCATCCCGGTCCCGGCCGTGTACAGGCCCTGGCGGCGCGCGCAGTCTGGCGCGACATCGGAGCCGGGACCGGCCCCCTGGCCGCCGGCCTGCTGTTGCCGGTCATGGCACCGCAATGGCTTTACGCACTGCCGGCGGCCTTGCTGGTGCTGGCCGCCATGGCCTGCGTCAGGCCCGCTGCGGCACAGAAGTGAAAAATATTTCCCGCCAGGCCCGATTTGCCAGTGGCATATGCAAATAACTTCTACGCATAAGAACGTATCCTGACCGTTGATTTTCTTCGTCGACGGATACGTATGCTCGCCCCTCTCGATCTCAGCACCCCGGTGCGCCGCTTTTCCGCCAACGTCTCGCAATTGATGCAGGCCAAGCAGATGGCCCTGCTGGATGGGCTGTCGGCACTCATGAACGATGCCGACGCCCTGCTTGCACTGGTGCCGCCCGAAGCGCTCACCACGCGCGGGGCCAGCTACACGCGCCACCTGGTCTGCGCCGATGAACATGGCAGCTACTCGGCCATGCTGCTCGTGTGGCACCCGGGCCAGCACAGCCCGGTGCATGGCCACAAGACCTGGTGCACCTACAAGGTGCTGCAGGGCACCCTGACCGAACACCACTACCACTGGAACGCAGCGGACGGCCTGGCTGAACCCTGCGGCACCGTGCAGCGGCGCAGCGGCGATGTGGTCAGCGCTCCCGCCGGCCTGACCGCCATCCACCGCCTGGGCAATGAAAGCGACGCCGTGGCGGTCTCGTTGCACGTCTATGGCGTGGAGCGCGACCGCATCGCCACCCACGTCAACCTGCTGGTCCAGGCTGCCTAGGCAAGCTGCAGTGAACCGCGCGCGCCCATCAGCAGATCGATCACATCGGGCGCGCCGATGATGGCGTAGCGGCCATCCATCCGGGCTGCGTCCAGGCCGTGATGCAGCATGCACGCTTTGCATACGGCCACCTTCCCGCCCAGATCCAGATACTCGCGCAGCAGCGCACCGGCCGGCTCGAAAGGCAGGCCGATATCCATCCCGTCGGCAGCGCCCGGCACCCCCAGCCACACCCCCTCCGCCATCAGGATCAGGCAACTGTCGTGCCCTTTGCGGCGCGCGGCCAGGGCCATGGTCAACGCCACCGTGACCTTGTCGGGTTGAGCCGGACCGTGAAACAGGGTGGCGACGAAATCACAGGATTGCAGCATGACGAACTCCCTTGGGGATGACCGCCGGCTGCGGGCTGGCTGCTTGACATTAAATTAGTAAATGCTAAATTAGCAGAATCTAAATCAACCAAAACGTCAACATGTCCCAAGCCGGTTCCTCCGACGCCATGCAACTCATGCAGGCTGGCGCCGCCAAGGCCGCCGCCTTGTTGCGCTCGGTCGGCAATGAGCATCGCCTCATCGTGCTCTGCCTGCTGATCGAACACGAAGAATTGCCAGTCGGTGCGCTGCGCGACTACCTGCCCCTGAGCCAGTCGGCCCTGTCGCAGCATCTGGCCCGCATGCGCGAAGACGGTCTGGTGACCTACCGGCGTGAAGCCCAGACGCTGTACTACCGCATCGACAATCCCGACGTCGCCCACCTGATCGGCACGCTCAAAACCCTGTTCTGCCCCTGAGGAGGCCCCATGCCGCTTTCCCCGCTTTCCCCCCAGGATGCGCAGGCCCTGCTGGCCCGCGGCGCGATCCTGATCGACATCCGCGATGCCGACGAATATGCGCGCGAACACATTCCCGGCGCACGCCACCTGCCGCTGGCCCAGGTCGACCCGACCCATCCGGCCGCGCAAGGCGCCCGCGTGCTGATCTATCACTGCCGCTCGGGCAATCGCAGCCACCTCAGCCGCCGGCAGTTGGCTGAGCGCTCGGCCTGCGAAGCCTATGTGCTCGAAGGCGGCCTGGATGCCTGGAAGCGTGCCGGCCTGCCGGTGGCGCGCGACGCCCGCCAACCCCTGGAATTGCAACGCCAGGTGCAGATAGCGGCCGGCGCACTCATCCTCCTCGGCACCTTGTTGGGCGTGACGGTTTCGCCCTGGTTGCTGGCCGTGCCGGCCTTTTTCGGCGCGGGCTTCGTCTTTGCCGGGTTGACCGGCTTTTGCGGCCTGGCGCGTCTGCTGTTGAAGATGCCGTGGAACCGCAAGTCCATGGCCGTCTCTTCACGGCCTTCTCAAGGAGCATTGCCATGAAAGCCAACGTCGGCGGACTCGACCGCCTGCTGCGCATCCTGATCGGCGCCCTGCTGATCGG
>JAEWJD010000015.1 GCA_023386765.1 Pseudomonadota bacterium
CCGCAGCCGCGCTGCCCGGACACAATCAGGTTTCCTGGTCGAAATCCAGCACCAGCCGGTCAGTGACCGGGTAACTCTGGCAACTGAGCACGAAGCCGCGCGCCACCTCGTAGTCTTCCAGCGCAAAGTTGGCATCCATGTCGACCTCACCCTCGATCACCTTGCAACGGCAGGTCGAACAGACACCGCCCTTGCAGGAATAAGGCAATTCAATACCCTGGGCCAGGGCCGCGTCCACCACGTTATCCTGGTTCTTGGCAATGGTGAAACTGCGCTGATAACCATCCTGGATGACCGTCACCTCGCACTGCCCCTTGCCGGGCGCGGCAGGCGTGTCCCGGCCGGTGCGCAGGCTGCGCGGCCCTTTGGGCGCACCGAACAACTCGAATTTCACGCGCGACTTGTCCAGCCCGCGCAAGGCCAGCCGCTCGACCACGCTTTCGGTCATGTTCTGGGGGCCGCACACGAACACATAATCCACCTCGCGCCCCGCCAGCCAGGTGTCGAGCAACTGTTCGACCTTGTCGCCATCCAGACGGCCGTTGAACAGATCGATATCCTGGGTTTCGCGGCTCATGATGTAGACCAGCGAGAAACGCTCCATATAGCGGTTCTTCAGATCTTCGATCTCTTCGCGAAACAACACCGATGAGGACGCGCGGTTGCCAAAAAACAGCGTGAAGACGCTCTCGGGCTCAGCGGACAGCGCGGTCTTCACCAGCGACAGCACCGGCGTGATGCCGCTGCCCACCGCGAAGGCCACGTAGTGGCGCTGATTGGCCGCATCGAAATCCAGCGTGAAGTTGCCAGCCGGCGCCATGACTTCGAGGGTCTGGCCAGGCTGCAGCTGCTGGTTGGCCCAGCTCGAAAAGACGCCCTCCTCGACCTGTTTGATAGCCACGCGCAGCACGCCGTCTTCGGGTGCCGAGCAGATCGAATACGAACGGCGCACTTCCTCGCCGTCGAGCTCAGTGCGCAGTGTCAGGTACTGGCCCGGGCGGAAGCGGAACACCTCGTTCAGGTCCGCGGGCAGATCAAAGGTCACCACCACGGCATCGCGGGTATTGCGCGCCACCGAGGCGACCTTGAGCGAATGGAATTGGGGCTGGCTCATGGGAATCCGGTCAATGCGTCTTGAAGTAATCGAAGGGCTCGTGGCACGCAATGCAGCGATAGAGCGCCTTGCAGGAGGTGGAGCCGAAATGGCTGATCAGGCGCGTATTGCTCGACCCGCAGCGCGGACAGGCGATCGCCGGCATGGCCTGGCGGCGGCTGATCCCGGAGATATCGACGGCGCGCTCGGCGGGCGCGGCAATGCCGTAGTCTTTCAGGGCGGCCCGCCCGCGCTCGGTCATCCAGTCTGTGGTCCAGGCCGGCGACAACCGCGTCTCCACGCGCACTGGCTGCAGGCCATGGCTGGCGAGCACGCGCTCGATGTCCTCGCGGATCTCGCGCATGGCCGGGCAACCCGAGTAAGTCGGGGTGATGGTGACCACCCACGTGCCGTCCTGCCAGTCGACGGCGCGCACCACGCCCAGATCGACCACCGACAGCACGGGGATCTCGGGGTCCGGCACGGCATGCAGCCACTCCATGACCCGGGCACTGTCCAGCGGCGCGGCGCGCATTACCAGGTGGCTCCGGGATAGGCGCGCTGCAAGTACTGCATCTCGGCCAGGACGAAACCCAACTCTTCGGAGTGACGCCCCTGACGCCCGCCACGCAGCAGCGGCATAAAGGCCTGCGCCTCATCGGGCACCTCCAGCGTGGCCTCCTGCAGCACCTCGGTGACGTGTTCCAGCCAGGGGGCGCGCAGCGCTGACAGCGCCACGCCGATGCCGCGCCCGGCCACATCCAGATCCACCTCGTCATCGACGAAGAGCTCGCCTGTATAACGCCAGGCCGTATCGATGGCATCCTGCATGCGGCGATGGCTTTCTTCGGTGCCGTCGCCCAGGCGCACCACCAGATCGCCGGCGCGGCGCACGTGATAGGTCACCTCTTTGATGGCCTTGGCCGCCACGGCGGCCACGCGCTCGTCGCTCGACTGCACCAGACCCTGCAGCAAGAAGTAATGCCAGGTGTCGAACAGGAACTGGCGGGCCATCGTGGCGCCGTAATCACCATTGGGCTGCTCGACCAGCAGACAATTCCGGAACTCGTGCACATCGCGCAAATAGGCCAGCTGATCTTCATCGCGGCCCGCCCCCTCGACCTCGCCGGCCAGCGTCAGCCACATGCGCGCCTGGCCCAGCAGGTCGAGCGCGGTATTGGTCAGGGCCAGGTCTTCTTCGAGCACTGGCCCGTGGCCACACCAGGCCGACAGGCGTTGCGACAGGATCAACGTGCTGTCGCCCAGGCGCAGCAGATATTCAAACAGATGCTTGTCCATGCCCGCCTCACATGTGCTTGATTTCTTCCGGCATGGGGAAGAAGGTCGGATGACGGTAGACCTTGTTGTTGGCCGGTTCGAACAAAGGTTCCTTGTCGCCCGGGCTGCTGGCCACGATATCGGCCGCACGCACGACCCAGATGCTCAGGCCTTCGTTGCGCCGCGTGTAGACATCGCGGGCATTGTTGATGGCCATCTCGGCATCCGGCGCATGCAGGCTGCCGACGTGCTTATGGGCCAGACCGTGCTGGCTGCGGATGAAAACTTCCCAAAGGGGCCATGCTTTGCTCATGATGCGTATCCCCGGCGCGCCACGGCGCGCCTTGTTCGTGCAAGGGTGGAAAGGAAAGGCGGAAAGGCCCAGGGGGCTCAGGCGACCTTGCGGCGGGCCTGCTTCTCGGCGTAGGCGGCCAGGCCGTCACGGACCCAGGCGCCGTCTTCATGCGCTTTCACGCGCGCGGCCAGGCG
>JAEWJD010000030.1 GCA_023386765.1 Pseudomonadota bacterium
TGTCAGGGCAAGGCCGAGAGCCTGCCGTTCGCCGATGCGTCCTTCGATCTGGTCATGTGCCGCTACTCCACCCATCACTGGGAAGACGCTGGCATGGGGCTGCGCGAAGCGCGCCGCGTGCTCAAGCCGGGCGGCGTGGCGGTATTCGCCGATGTCGTCTCGCCGGGCGAAGCCTTGCTCGATACCTGGTTGCAGACCATCGAGATCCTGCGCGACACCTCGCACGTGCGCGATTACTCCCAGGCCGAATGGCTGACCCTGCTGTCGGACGCCGGCTTCACGGTCCAGAGCATGACGCTGCGACGCCTGGCGCTGCAGTTCGACACCTGGGTCAAGCGCATGCAGACGCCCGAACCGCTGGTGCAGGCCCTGCGCGACATGACTGCCATCGCGCCGCAACCGGTCAGGCGCCACTTCGCCATCCAGGAAGACAGCTCGTTCAGCAGCGACACGGCCGTATTCGTCGTGAACAAGGCGGCCTGAAACGGCGGCCCGGCACGGTGCCGGGCCCCTCGGTCAGCCCAGGTTGGGCGCCAGCGTACGCCGCAGATCCTCTTCGCTGCGGCCGCTGCGCGCAACGTAGTCGGCCAGCTGGTCGGCACCGATGGTGCCAACGTTGAAGTACTGCGAGTCCGGATGGCTGAAATAGAACCCTGACACGCTGGACGCCGGGAACATGGCGTAGCTGTCGGTCAGGTACATGCCGATATCCTCGGCCTGCAGCACCTTGAACATATCGGTCTTGACCACGTGCTCCGGGCAGGCGGGGTAGCCCGGCGCCGGGCGGATACCGACATATTTCTCGGCGATCAGCGCCTCATTGTCCAGGTCTTCTTCAGCGGCATAGCCCCACAGGTCGCGTCGCACGCGCGCATGCAGACATTCGGCGAACGCCTCTGCCAGGCGGTCGGCCAGCGACTTGATCATGATGCTGGAGTAATCATCCAGGGCCGCCAGATACTCGGCTTCCTTTTTCTCGATGCCCAGGCCAGCCGTGACGGCGAACATGCCGATGTAATCGAGTTTCCCGCTGTCCTTGGGTGCGATGTAGTCGGCCAGGCACTTGTTGCTCACGCCCTCGCGCTTGACGCCTTGTTGACGCAGGTTCCGATAGGTGAACAGGACTTCGCTGCGGGTTTCGTCGCGATAGATCTCGATGTCTTCGTCGTTGACGCGGTTGGCGGGGTAGAACCCGGCCACGCCATTGGCGGTCAGCCAACGGCCTTCGATGATGCGTTTGAGCATGGCCTGCCCTTCGGCATAGACCTTGCGCGCCTGCTCGCCCACCACCTTGTCATCGAGAATCGCCGGAAAGGGCCCGAACAGACTCCAGGTCTGGAAGAAGGGACCCCAATCGATGTAGCGCGCCACCTCGGCCAGGTCATAGCTCTTGAAGGTGCGTCGACCGATGAACTTGGGCCGTGGCGGCGTGTAGGCCTCCCAGTCGATCTGCGGCCGCGCCGCGCGCGCCTCCTGCAGCGAAATGAGCGGCGTAGCCTTGCGGTTGGCATGCCGACGGCGTACGTCTTCGTACTCTTGCGCCAGCTCGTCGAGATAGGTCTGAGCCTGGTCGGACATCAGGCTGGTGGCCACCCCCACCGAACGGCTCGCATCGGGCACGTAGATCACCGGGCCCTCGTAATTGGGCGCGATCTTCACGGCCGTGTGTACCCGGCTGGTGGTGGCGCCACCGATCATGAGCGGGATCTTGCGTTCGCGGAAATACGGGTCGCGCTGCATTTCGGCGGCCACATAGGCCATCTCTTCGAGGCTGGGCGTGATCAGACCCGACAGGCCGACGATATCGGCGTTCTCGTCCTTGGCCTTCTGCAGGATCTGCGCACAGGGGACCATCACCCCCATGTTCACGACCTCGAAGTTGTTGCATTGCAAGACCACCGAGACGATGTTTTTACCGATGTCGTGCACGTCGCCCTTGACGGTCGCGATCACGATCTTGCCCTTGGCACGCACATCGCCACCGGCGGCCGCGATCTGGCGCTTTTCCTCTTCGATAAAGGGAATCAGATGGGCCACGGCCTGCTTCATGACCCGTGCCGACTTCACCACCTGCGGCAGGAACATCTTGCCCTCGCCGAACAGGTCGCCGACCACGTTCATGCCGTCCATCAACGGGCCTTCGATCACTTCAATGGGGCGCCCGCCCCGGTCGGCAATCTTCTGGCGCACCTCTTCGGTGTCTTCGACGATGAAGCTGGTGATGCCGTGCACCAGCGCGTGCGACAGGCGCTGCTCGACCGTCGCTTCGCGCCATGTGAGGTCCTCTTCCTTCTTGATGCCCGAACCCTTGATGGTGTCGGCCAGCTCCACCAGGCGCTCGGTGGGCGTGCGCGTATCACCAGCGTCGGTCCGGCCCAGCGGCGGATCGCGGTCCAGCACCACGTCCTCGACCAGCTCGCGCAGCGGCGAACCCAGGTCCGCATAGACGCCCAGCTGTCCGGCGTTGACGATGCCCATCGTCAAGCCCTCGCGGATGGCGTAGTACAGGAACACCGTATGAATGGCTTCACGCATCGGCTCGTTGCCGCGGAACGAGAAGCTCACGTTGGAGATCCCGCCCGAGATGCGCGCATGCGGCAGGTTCTGGCGTATCCAGCGCGTGCCTTCGATGAAATCGACCGCGTAATGGTTGTGCTCGTCGATGCCGGTGGCGACGGCGAACACGTTGGGGTCGAAGATGATGTCTTCGGGCGGGAAGCCTTCTTCCTCGACCAGGATGCGATACGCCCGGCCGCAGATTTCTTTGCGCCGTTCGAGGCTGTCGGCCTGGCCGCTTTCGTCAAAGGCCATGACCACCACTGCCGCCCCATACAGACGGCACAGGCGGGCATGCTCGCGAAACAGCGCCTCGCCCTCCTTCATGGAGATCGAGTTCACCACCGCCTTGCCCTGCACGCACTTCAGCCCGGCCTCGATCACCTCCCACTTGGAGCTGTCGATCATGAGCGGCACGCGGGCGATGTCGGGCTCGGAGGCGATCATGTTCAGGAAACGCGCCATGCAGGCGACCGAATCCAGCATGGCCTCGTCCATGTTGACGTCGATGATCTGCGCGCCGTTCTCGACCTGTTGACGTGCCACGGCCAGCGCTTCGTCGTACTTTTCTTCGCGGATCAGGCGCGCGAACATCTTCGAGCCGGTGACGTTGGTGCGTTCACCGACGTTCACGAACAGGGATTGCTCATCGATATTGAGCGGCTCCAGACCCGACAGGCGGGTCTTGACCGGCACCTCGGGCACCACCCGGGGAGTCAGGCGCTCGATCTTGTCGGCGATGGCCCGGATATGCTGCGGCGTCGTGCCGCAACAGCCGCCGGCCATGTTCACCAGTCCCGAGGCTGCGAACTCTTCCAGCAATGCAGAGGTGTCAGCCGGCGTCTCGTCAAAGCCGGTCTCGGCCATGGGGTTGGGCAGGCCGGCGTTGGGGTAGACACACAGATAGGTGTCACAGATCTTGGAGAGCTCGGCCACGTAGGGGCGCATGAGCGCGGCGCCCAGAGCGCAGTTCAGGCCCACCGTCACCGGACGCGCGTGGCGCACCGAGTTCCAGAACGCCTCGACCGTCTGGCCCGACAGGATGCGGCCCGACGCATCGGTCACCGTACCGGAGATCATCACCGGCAGGCGCACGCCGCGTTCGGCGAACACTTCCTCGACCGCAAAAATGGCCGCCTTGGCATTGAGCGTATCGAAGATGGTCTCGATCAGGACGATGTCGATGCCGCCGTCCAGCAGGCCGTTGAGCTGCTCAATGTAGGCCAGCCGCAGTTCATCAAAGGTGATGTTGCGCGCCCCCGGGGCGTTGACGTCCGGCGAGATGGAGGCCGTCTTGGGCTGCGGTCCGAGCGCCCCGGCCACGAAACGCGGGCGTTCGGCGCTGCTGAAGGCATCACAGGCCTGGCGCGCCAACTGCGCCGACACCAGATTCAGCTCGTAGGCCAGCCCGGGCAGATCGTAATCGCCCTGGGCAATCGAGGTGGCGCCGAAGGTATTGGTCTCGATGACATCGGCGCCAGCCTCGAGGTACTCGCGGTGGATCTCGGCGATGATGTCCGGACGCACCAGCGACAGCAGTTCGTTGTCGCCCTTCACATCCTTGTGATGGTCGGCAAAGCGCTCGCCGCGGAAGTCGGCCTCGCTCAGTTTGTAGCGCTGGATCATGGTGCCCATGGCCCCATCCAGAATCAGGATGCGCTCGCCCAACAGGCGGACGAAGTCAGCGCCGCGCGTGTAGGCGGACAGGGGATAAGGCATGCGGGGATATGACACAGCGGGGTCCCAGTGTGGCGAAAAGGCAAAAAACACGGATTTTCCACGCAAGATGGTAACAAAATGACGTGGAGGGACCGGCAGCGGTGATAAAGTTCCCGGCCGAATCGGTGCTTTCGGCGCATCCGCGCGCAAAGTAAACGGGAAACAGGAAGGCGTTCTCGCCCAGCCTGTGCTGCCCCCGCAACGGTCCCCATGATGCCGCCTCACCGGCCCCATGGCAGCCCGACACCGGCCGGTTCGCCCACCGGGCCGGCCTCTCGCTCCTCTTGCAGCCAGCCCACGTCCCGAGCCTGACGTGCGGGGTCGCGCGTCCAACGAGAGCAGTTGATGAAAAACCGCAATTTCCGGCGCTGTGCCGGCCTTCTTGCCTGTGTCGCCCCCGTTGTCGCGAGCGCCCAGGGAACCCCTGCCCAAGCCCCCCTGATGGCGCCCGTCGTCGTGACCGGCAGCCTGACCCCGCAGACCCAGCTCAATTCGCTGGGCGATGTCAGCGTGATCTACCTCAGCGCCATCGAGCGCTCCGGCCAGAGCAGCGTCGCCGATCTGCTGCAACACCAGCCGGGCGTGGAAATCGCCACCAACGGCGGGCCTCAGACTGCCACCAGCGTCTATCTGCGCGGCGCCAACGTCAACCAGACGCTGCTGCTGATCGACGGACGCCGCATGAACAGCGCCACGCTCGGCGCAGGCGAGTTCCAGGGCATGCCGCTGGACGACATCGAGCGCATCGAAATCCTGCGCGGCGCCGCCAGCAGCCTGTATGGGGCCGATGCCATCGGCGGGGTCATCAACATCATCACGCGCAAGGGCGGCGGCGAGCGCCCCCTGAGCGTGCACGCCAATGTCGGCTACGGCACGCATGACACCAGCCGCGTCAGCGTCGGTCTGGATGGGGCCCACGCCGGCTGGCGGTATGCGCTGGATGCAGGCTATGGCCGCAGCCGTGGCTTTAACGCCACCGCCAAGACCGTGGGCGGCGCACCCAACTGGGGCTATAACGGCGATCGCGACGGCTACGAACAGAACAACGTCTCGGGCGCGCTGGGCTATACCTGGCGCCCTGGCCATGAAATCGCCTTCGATTTCTATCACAGCAAGCTTGACGGACGCTTTGACGCCGGCGGCGGTTCAGCGCCGTTCAACGAGTACAACGACCGCCTGCGCCAGGTGATCAACCTGTACACCTTGAGCAGCACCGATCAGATCACCGACTGGTGGCGCAGCACCCTGCGCCTGAGCCACAGCAACGACACCCAGCGCAACCTGGTCGCGCCCGGCTCCTATGGCTATCCGGCCGACGGCCGCACGCGCTTTGTGACCCGCCAGGAGCAATACACCTGGCAGAACGACTTCCGCCTCGATGACAAGCAGTCGCTTACGCTGGGCTACGAATTCCTCAAACAGCGTGTCTCGGGCGATTTGTACGACGCGTCGGCCCCCTGGCCGGCGCCCGCCGTCATCGACGACTACCGCCTGGACTCGCGCATCACCAACTCCTTCTTCGGCCAGTACCGCCTGGATCTGGACCGCCACCATGTCCAACTGAACCTGCGCAGCGATCACAACACGATCTACGGCAACAAGGTCACCGGCGGCGCCGAATATGCCTACGCGATCACACCGGAACTGCGTGCCGGTATCGGGGCAAGCACCGGCTTTCGCGCACCGACCTTCAATGACCTCTATTGGCGCAATGACGGCGGCACGGTAGGCAATCCCAACCTGAAGCCGGAAAGTTCACGCAACATCGAACTGAGCCTGCAATACGCCGACGACACCACCACGGCCGGCATCGTCGCCTACCGCAACCGTGTCAAGGACATGATCGTCTGGACCGACCTGAATGACGGCTCTTTCCTGTGGTCGCCCATGAACGTGGGCCGCGCCGAGCTGCGTGGCATCACCCTGACCGGCAGCCAGCGCTTTGACCAGACCACGCTGCGGGCCAGCGCCGACTTCCAGGACCCGCATGACCGCGACAACGGCAATACGCTGTCGCAGCGCGCGCGCCAGATCTATCGGGCCAGCGCTGAACACCGCTTCGGTGCAGCCACCGCCGGCATGGAATACCTCTGGACCGGCAAGCGCTATGCCGACGCGGCCAACAAGCACGAGATGGGCGGCTATGGCCTGTTCAACCTGACGGCCTCCTACGACATCAGCAAGCAGCTGACCGCCCAGGTGCGCTGGAACAACGTGTTCAACAAGGACTACACCCTGGCGCGCGGCTACAACACGCCGGGCTCGACCGTCTTCGTGAACCTGGCCTGGCGGATGTAAGCCGGCGGCCCGCCATGCGCCTGCGCTCCTCCCGCCCGCGTCGATGGCTGGCGCTCTGCCTGCTGGCCTGCCTGCCGGCGGGCGCCCAGCCCCTGAGCCTGGAGGATGACGCCGGCCGCCGCATCACCTTGACCGGCCCCGCTCGCCGGGCCGTCAGCCACAGCCCGCACGCCACCGAGCTGATCTACGCGGCCGGCGCCGGCGGCCATCTGGCCGGCGTCACACGTGGCAGCGACTATCCGCCGGCGGCAAACACGCTGCCCAGCGCCGGCGATGCCTTGCGGCCCGACCCCGAAACCTTGCTCTCCCTGCGGCCTGACCTGCTGATCGCCTGGCAACCAGGCAACGACACCTGGAGCCGGCTGAGCAGCCAGTGGGGGATCCCGGTGTTCTACAGTGATCCGCGTCGCCTGGACGATATCCCGGACGCGATCGAACGTTTCGGACAACTCTTTGACACCCGCACCCGCGCCGACGCCGAAGCCGCACGCCTGCGCGCGCAACTGGCGCAACTGCGCCAGCGCTACAGCGGCCTGCCGGTGTTGCGGGTGTTCGTGCAGACCGGCAGCCAACCGCTTTACACCATCAACAATGACAGCATCCTGGCTGACGCGCTACGTCTGTGCGGCGCCGTCAGCGTGTTCGGCAACGCCCCCCTGCTGGCGCCGTCGGTCAGCCTGGAAAGCGTATTGGCCGCCGCGCCGCAGGCCGTGATCGCGGGTGTGGCCGACGACGCCGAAACGCGCCGGCTGCAACGCGACTGGCAGGCCAGCGGGCTGCCGGCAGCCCGCGCCGGCCATGTCTACGGCCTGCCGGCCGACGCGCTCTACCGGCCCGGCCCGCGCCTGATCGATGCCACCGCCGCGCTGTGCGAGGCCATCGACCGGATACGCCACCCTTCCCGATGACCCGGCCTGAGCCAGGGACAAAGCCGGCTGCGCCGCCGGTCGTGCTTTATCATTGACACATCCGCCAGCCCTTTTCTCTACGCGCCGGGCTCTGCCCGCCGCCCAGCCAAGCATCGCCATGAGCTCACAAGACCTCCTCACCATTGCCGGCCGCAGCTACCAATCGCGCCTTCTGGTCGGCACCGGCAAGTACAAAGACTTTGAACAGACCCGCGCCGCGCTGGACGCCAGCGGCGCCGATATCGTGACGGTCGCCATCCGCCGCACCAACATCGGCCAGAACCCGGGCGAACCCAGCCTGCTGGACTACGTGCCGCCGTCGCGCTTCACGCTGCTGCCCAACACCGCCGGCTGCTACACGGCCGACGATGCCGTACGCACACTGCGCCTGGCGCGTGAACTGCTCGACGGCCATGATCTGGTCAAGCTGGAGGTGCTGGGCGACCCCACCAATCTCTTCCCCAACATGCCGGAGACGCTCAAGGCCGCCAAGACCCTGATCGACGACGGCTTCAAGGTCCTGGTCTACTGCACCGACGACCCCATCCAGTGCCGCATGCTCGAAGATATCGGCGTGTCGGCCATCATGCCGCTGGCCTCGCTGATCGGCTCGGGCATGGGCATCCTGAATCCCTGGAATCTGCGCCTGATCATCGACCAGACCAAGGTGCCGGTCATTGTCGATGCCGGCGTCGGCACGGCATCGGACGCCACCGTCGCCATGGAGCTGGGCTGCGACGCGGTACTCATGAACACCGCCATCGCCGCTGCCGGCGATCCCATCCTGATGGCCAGCGCCATGAAAAAGGGCGTGGAAGCCGGCCGCGAAGCCTTCCGTGCCGGCCGCATGCCGCGCAAGCTGTACAGCGGCGCGCCGTCCTCGCCCACCGAAGGCCTGATCACCACCAAATGAGCCAGAACGTCGAACGTCCCATCCCGAATGTGCTCAGCATTGCCGGGCTGGACCCTTCCGGCGGGGCCGGCATACTGGCCGACATCAAGGCTATCAGTGCGCTGGGGGCCTACGGCTGCGGCGTGGCCGCCGCGCTGACCGCCCAGAACACCCAGGGCGTGACCGGCGTGCTGCCGGTCGACCCCGCCTTCGTGGGCCGGCAGATCGACACGCTGTTCGAAGACGTACCCATTGCCGCCGTCAAGATCGGCATGCTGGGGCAGCAGCCTGTCATCCAGGTCGTAGGCGAGAAGCTGGCGCGCTGGCGCCCCTCTCACATCGTCCTGGACCCGGTCATGGTGTCATCCAGCGGCGAGCTGCTGCTCGAGCGTGGCGCCATCGGCATGCTGCGTGAGGCGCTGCTGCCGCAGGTGACCGTGCTCACGCCGAATCTGCCCGAAGCCGGCGTCCTGCTGGACGCGCGTCCGGTCGAGACCCTCAAGGAAATGCGCCGGGTCGCCGAAAAACTGCGCGAAAGAATGGCCTATGATGGCCACCGCTGGGTGCTGCTCAAGGGCGGCCACCTGCCGGGCGAGGAAACCATCGATCTGCTGCATGACGGCGACCGCATGCTGGAGCTGCCCGGCCGGCGCATTGCCACGACCAACAACCACGGCACCGGTTGCACGCTGTCGGCGGCCCTGGCCGCCCTGATCCCGCAGACCGGCGACGTGCCCGAAGCGGCTCGCCGTGCCAAACACTACCTGACCGAGGCGCTGCGCCACGCCGACCGCCTTCAGGCCGGCAAGGGCCATGGCCCGCTGCACCACTTCCATGCCTGGTGGTGAAGCCGCTGGCGCAGTCTGCCAGTACCAGTACAATGC
>JAEWJD010000079.1 GCA_023386765.1 Pseudomonadota bacterium
GTGCGATGCGGCGCGCTATTGCGCGCCCTGCCCGATGGGGCTTTAGCGGGCGGCCTCGCTGATGGCTTCCACGGTGATGCGCAGCAACACGGCATCGCTGACGTCGGGGGCAAAGGCGTCTACGCCGAAATCGCTGCGCTTGAGCACGCCCTGGGCATCAAAGCCGATGGCCGGGCGTTGCACCATGGGGTGCACCCCTTGCCGATTCAGGCGGGCGTCCAGCGTCAGCGGGCGGCTCTGGTCCTTGATGCGGACCGTGCCGTGGATGCGCAGCCGGTCATCCCCCAGGTTTTCCACCGACTGGCTCTCGAAACGGACATCGGGATAGCGGGCCGTGTCGAAGAACTGCGGGCTTTGCAGCATTTCATCCAGTTTGGCGACATGCGAGGTCAGTTGGGCGAGCGGTACGCTCAGGGCGACTGACGAGGCTTCGGGTTTGGCGGCGTCATAACGGATGACGCCCTGGATGCCGCTGGCATGCGCGGTGGGCTTGGAAAAGCCCAGGTGATCCCAGCCCACCACCACCTCGGTGTGTTCGGGATCGATGCGATAGTCCACCGGCGCGGCCTGGACGGCACCGGTCAGCACAAAGGTGGCGGCCAGGCCGCGCAGCAGGGTTTTCATCGTCGATATCCTTGTTTGCAATGGGCTGCCGCGAAATGCCGCGCAGACCAGGCGATTTGCCTTGACGCCAGTGTAAGAACAGAACGCTGCCGCGCCTAGGCCGCAAAGAGAGCCGCATCGTTCCATGAGAGGAACGCTCGAGGACTCAACTCAATCGCCAGGCCAGGGCCGCCAGGGTCAGCACCAGGACTGGCAGTGTCAAGACGATGCCCACGCGGAAGTAATAGCCCCAGCCGATACGCACGCCCTTGCGCTGCAGCACATGCAGCCACAGCAAGGTGGCCAGACTGCCGATGGGCGTGATCTTCGGCCCCAGGTCACTGCCGATGACATTGGCATAGATCATGGCCTCCTTGACAGCGCCGCCGGCCTGACTGGCCTCGATGGACAGCGCACCGATGAGCACGGTGGGCAGATTGTTCATGATCGAGGACAGAAACGCCGCCAGCAGTCCAGCGCCGAAGGTGGCGGCCCACACGCCATGCGCCGCGCAGGCGCTCAGCACGCCGGCCAGCAGGTCCGTCAGCCCGGCATTGCGCAGGCCATAGACCACCAGATACATGCCCAGCGAGAAGATCACAATCTGCCAGGGCGCTTCGCGCAGCACTTTGCCGGTGGCGATGACACGGCCGCTCAGCGCCACGCCATAGAGGATGGCGGCAGCCACGGCAGCCGTGGCGCTGACCGGCACGCCGATTGGTTCCAGCGCGAAAAAACCCACCAGCAGCAAGCCCAGCACCGCCCAGCCCGCGAGGAAAGTGCGCCGGTCGCGGATGGCCGAGGCCGGTTCGCGCAGCGCCTGCGGCGTGTAGTGGGCCGGAATGTCGCGCCAGAAATAGCCTATCAATACCAGCAAGGTGGCGGCGATGGCTGCCAGGTTGACCGGGACCATGACCGCCGCGTAACGGCCAAAACCAATACCGAAGAAATCGGCCGACACGATATTCACCAGGTTCGATACCACCAATGGCAGGCTGGCGGTATCGGCGATGAAGCCGGCGGCCATCACGAAGGCCAGCGTTGCGCCGGGGGAAAAGCCCAGTGCCAGCAGCATGGCCATGACGACCGGCGTCAGGATGAGCGCGGCGCCATCGTTGGCGAAGATGGCCGATACCGCCGCCCCAAGCAGGACCACCCAGGCAAACAGGGCCCGGCCGCGTCCCCTGCCCCAGCGTCCGACATGCAAGGCGGCCCATTCAAAGAAACCCGCTTCGTCGAGCAACAGACTGATGATGATGATGGCGATGAAGGTGCCGGTCGCATTCCAGACGATCTGCCACACCATCAGGATGTCAGCCGGATGGACCACGCCTGTCAGCAAGGCCAGGGCCGCGCCCAGGCTCGCGCTCCAGCCGATGCCCAGGCCGCGAGGCTGCCAGATGACCAGCACGAGGGTGAATACAAAGATGAGAATCGCAGCAATCATGGATCAGGGCGCTCGGGGGCACGCCCCGGGCGAGTCGCAAGGAGACGGCAGGGGAAATGAGGCTTCAGGCGTCGGCGGGCTTGGCGGCACAGGCCGCCCCGCCGCAGCAGTTTTCGGTCAGATAGGCCAGCAGCGCGCTCATGACATCAAAGCAGGCGGCATAGATGATGAAGCGCCCGTCCTGGCGCTGCGACAGCATGCGGGCGTGGACCAGCTCTTTCAGGTTAAATGACAGCGAGGTCGGCGCAATGGGGGCCTGTTCGGCCAATTGGCCGGCGGGCAGCCCGCCGGGGCCCGCCTGTACCAGCAGGCGGAAGACGGTCAGTCGGGACTCGTGCCCCAGCGCGGCAAGGGCTTTGACGGCGTGATTGGGTTCCATGATTCGATTGTAGTCGAATCATCGACGCGATGTGAGCGGGTGGTCCTCGGGCGGCCCGGCCTGTTCCGGCCGGGCCGTTATGTCAGGCGAACGCCGCCATCTTGAAGGCCGGCCCGCCCACGCCGCCCACGCCGGGCGCCGTTGCCGCCGGGGCCGGCTCCGCCCACTCGCGCCCGGGCATGGCGTCAAAGAGTTCCTGGGTGTAGCGATGCTGCGGGCGCGTGGCAATGTCATAGACCGAGCCCAGCTCCACCAGTTGGCCCTTGTTCATGACGGCGATGCGGTCGCAGATCTGGGACGCCACTCTCAGGTCATGGGTCACGAACAGCATGGCCAGGCCGAGTTCACGCCGCACGTCACGCAGCAAGGTAAGCACCTGCTGCTGCACCGAGACGTCCAGGGCCGAGACAGCCTCATCGGCCACCAACAGCTTGGGCCGCATCACGATGGCGCGCGCAATGCCGATGCGCTGGCGCTGACCGCCGCTGAATTCATGTGGATAGCGCTGGGGCGCGGTGTCCGGATTCATGCCCACCAGTTGCAGCACTTCGCGCATGCGCGCACGGGCCTCCTTGCGGCTGACACCCGTCAGGATCAGGTTTTCGGTGATGATGCGCTCGACCCGGTGACGCGGGTTGAGCGAGGCGAAAGGATCCTGGAACACCATCTGGATCTGCGGGCGCATGCGCTGCAGTTCGCGTCCCTTGAGCGCATGCAGCGGCTGGCCATCGAACAGCAGCTCGCCGCTGTCGGTCGCCAGCAGGCGCACCACGCATTGCCCCAGGGTGGTCTTGCCCGAGCCCGACTCACCCACCAGGCCCACGGTTTCGCCGGGCAGGATGTCCAGGTTGATATGGTCCAGCGCCACCGTGCGCTTGCCCGAGTTGAACAGCCCGCCGCGCGCCGGGTAGGTCTTGCACAGATTACGGATCTGCAACAAAGGCGCTGCCGCGCGGACAGGCGCGGCGCCCGGGTCCACGTTCAGGCGTGGCACCGCGGCCAGCAGACCTTGCGTGTATTCATGCTGGGGTTGTCCCAGCACATCCTGTGCACTGCCCTGCTCCACCACTTCGCCGTGGCGCATCACGACGACATGGTCGGCGATATCTGCCACCACGCCGAAATCGTGCGTGATGAACAGCACGCCGATGCCATGCCGTTCCTGCAACTCCTTGATCAGCAGGAGAATCTGCGCCTGGGTGGTGGCATCCAGCGCCGTGGTGGGCTCATCGGCGATCAGCAACTGCGGCTCCATCGCCATGGCCATGGCGATCAGGATGCGCTGGCGCTGTCCGCCCGACAGCTGAAAGGGGTAGCGGTCCTTGATCTGCTCGGGCTGCGGCAGTTTCATGTCGCGCAACAGTTCGAGTACGCGCTGCGCGCGCTGGGCCGGGTCTTTGACTCCGTGCACCAGCAGGACTTCGTCGATCTGCTCGCCCACCGGCATGACCGGGTTCAGCGAGGTCATGGGTTCCTGGAAGATCATGCCGATGCGTGCGCCACGGATGGCGCGCATCTCCAGCGGATCAAGCGACAGCAGTGACAGTCCGTCCAGGACGATCTCGCCGCTGTCCAGGCGCAGCGAGTGCGCCGGCAGCAAGCGCATGACCGCGTTGGCCATGACTGACTTGCCTGATCCCGACTCGCCCACGACACAGACGGTCTTGCCGCGCGGCACCTGCAGCGTCAGGTTCCTGACGGCGTAGCCCCGCTCTCCCCCGTTGGGCAGCGCAACGGTGAGGTTCTTGATGTCCAGCAGTACGCTCATGCGAAACCTCCGGCCTTCTTGGTGCGCGGGTTGAGCGCGTGGTTCAGGGCATCGCCCATCAGGTTCAGGGCCAGCACGGTAATGAAGATGGCTGCCCCCGGGATGGCCGACAGCCACCAGGCATGCATCAGCGTGGTGCGTCCGGCGCCGATCATGAAGCCCCAGGAAATCATGTTCCGGTCACCCAGACCCAGGAAGCTGATGGCTGATTCCAGCAGGATGGCGGTCGCCATGTTCAGCGAGGCCACCACCACGATGGGCGAGAGCGCGTTGGGCAGGATCTGGTGGAACAGGATACGCAGGTCCGACTGTCCGCCCAGCACGGCTGCCTTGACGAAATCGCGGCTGCGCAGCGACAGGAACTCGGCCCGCACCAGCCGTGCCACCGACGGCCACGAGATCACGCCGATCGACAGCACGATGGAGTACATCGAGGAGCCGAAGATCGCCACCATCAGCAGCGCCAGCAGAACCCCGGGAATGGTCTGGAAGATCTCGGTGAAGCGCATCACCAGATCATCCACCCTCCCCCCGTAGTAGCCGGCAGCGGCCCCCAGGGCTGTCCCGACCACGACCGCCACCAGCGTGGCCGTCAAGCCGATGAGCAAGGAGACGCGCGCGCCATGGGCCACACCGGCCGCCACGTCGCGGCCCAGCATGTCGGTGCCGAAGACATGGCCGGGCGAACCCAGCGGCAGGCTGGGCGAAGCCACCATCGCCCAGGGATCGCCCGGGTAAAACAAGGGGGCGCCGATGGCCAGGATCAGCACGGCCAGCAGCAGCACCGCGCCGACCACGCCGGCGGGCTGGGCAAAGAAGCGTTTCAGGAGAGTCTTCATTTCTGCAACTCGATACGCGGGTCGGCGACGCTATACAGCAGGTCGGCCAGCAGGTTGAAGATCACGACCATCAGCGAACTGACGAAAAAGATGGCCAGCAGAAGGTTGTAGTCGCGCTGGAACAGCGCATCGAAGGCCAGTCGTCCCACGCCGGGCCAGGCGAACACGGTCTCCACCAGCACCGAGCCGCCCAGGATGTAGCCCGCCTGCAGGGACATGAAGGTAATGACCGGCAGCAGCGCATTGCGCAGGATGTGCTTGCGCCACACGCGGCCGGCCGGCACGCCCTTGGCATAGGCCGTCTTGACGAAATCCTGGTCCATGACTTCGATGGCCGAGGCGCGGGTCACCCGGGTGTAGAGCGCCATGTAGAACAGCCCCAGCGACAGCGCCGGCAGCAACAGATGGCTGCCCACGTCCAGGAACGCCTGCATCCCGGTCAGCTCGGCCCCGACGGTCTCTATCCCGTAGGGGGGCAGCCATCCCAGCTTGAGCGAGAACACCACGATGGCCACCAGCCCGAACCAGAACAGGGGCATGGCAAAGAAGATCAATGACCCGGTGGTGATCACGGTATCGACCCAGGACCCTGCCCGCCTGGCTGCCGCCAGCCCCAGCCCGACCCCGCAGATCACGGAGAAGGCAAAGGCGCTGAGCGTCAGCAAGAGCGTGGCGGGCAGCCGTTCGAAGATAATGTCCTTGACCGGACGGTTCTCGCGGTACGAGTGGCCGAAGTCCAGCTGGGCCAGCTGCGTCATATACGTGCCCAGCTGTACCGGCAAAGGCTTGTCCAGCCCGTAGTCCTTGCGCACGCGCTCCACGAATCCGGCATCAACCGCGCCGGCCTCGCCGGCCAGGATGGTGGCCGGGTCGCCCGGCGCCATGCGTATCAACAGAAAGTTGATCACCACCACGAACAGCATCACGATCGCGGCCTTGCCGCAGCGGCGCAGGAAGAAGGAGAGCTTTTCCATCGTCAGGCGGGTCCCGGTTGGCTTACTTGTCGATCCAGACATCGGCGAAGTTTTCATTCATGCCGAAGCTGGTGGAAATCAGGTTCTTGATCTTGCTGCGGTAGACGGTCGGCATCACCATTTCATGCGTCCACAGGGCCGGCAGTTCGTGCGACAGGATTTTCTGCACCTGCGAGTACAGCGCGGCGCGTTCGGCCGGATCCTGGGCGTTCTCGGCCTTGAGCAGCAAGGCGTCGACCTCCTTGTTGACATAGCCGTCGACGTTGGCCGCGTTGCCCCGGTTGAGCTGGTTGGTCGACAGATAGGTCTGCGTCACCCCGATCGCCGGATCGCCCAGCAGGTAGATGAAGTTGTAGGCCAGGTCAAAATCGCCCGAGGAAATACGCGAGAACCAGCCCGGCACGTCGGTGGCCACGATCTCGGTCTTGATACCGACTGCGCCCAGGCGCTCGCGGGTGTATTCCGCCAGGCGCTGCCAGCTTTCCCCATAGGGCAGCGGCAACAGCCGCAGCGTCACCCGGGTGCCGTTGCTGTCCGGTTTGAGGCCCATTTCGTCAAGCAGTTGCTTGGCCTTGGCCGGGTCGTAGGCATAGTGGGTCTCGACGCTCTTGTCCTTGAACGGGAAGCGGTTGGTGAAGGGGCCGTTGATCGGTTCGCCAAAACCGGCAAACAGCGTCTTGATGATGAAGTCGCGGTCAATGGCGTGCGCGATGGCCTGGCGAAAGCGCAGATCATCCAGCGGCTTGTTGCGCAGGTTCAGGTTGAGAAAGGCCAGCGGTTGCAGGAATTCCCAGCCGTCCTTGGTCAGCGTGGTGCCCGGCAGTTGCGCCAGGCGCGGGATCTCGAAGTTCTCCACGTCGCCGGCCCGGATGGCATCGACCTTGCCGCTTTCGAAGGCGATCGAGCGCCCCACGGCATCCGGCACGATATGGAAGAAGATGTTGTCCAGATAGGGCTTGCCGCTATCCCAGTAATCGGGGTTCTTGCTCAGGCGGATGTAGGCGCCCTTCTTCCACTCGGCCAGCTTGAAGGGACCGGTACCGATGAACTGGTTGTTGGCCGCCGCCGTGCGATAGTTGGTTTCGCCCTCGAACAGGTGGGCCGGCATGATGGTGCCGCCGGCCACCTCGGTGATCAGCATGAAGGCAGGGAACGGTTGCTTGAGCTGGAACACCACCGTGTGGTCATCCGGGGCGGTGATCGACTCGACCTGCTCCATCACCATGCGGGTGCGGGCAAAGACCTCCGGCAGATACTTCTGGAAGCTGAACAGGACGTCCGCGGCGGTGAAGGGCTTGCCGTCATGCCACTTGACGCCCTTGCGCAGGTTGAAGGTATAGGTCTTGCCATCCTCGGAGATCGTCCAGGATTCGGCCAGCCGCGGGATCGGCTTGAGGTCCGGATCCAGCGAGATCATCCCCTCATAGATCTTGCTGCCGACAAACGAGGTCGGGCCGAGTTTGTTCATGCCCACGTTCAGGGTCGGCGGCTCGGGCTGCACCAGCAGGTTGAGCGAGCCGCCCGGCTTGGGCGTCTGGGCGCTGGCCGCGCCAGGCAGAATGGCGGCCAGGGTCAGGACAAGGGCGGAAATCAGTTTCATGGGGAGTGTCTCCGTGTGAGGCTCAAGCGAGCGCCGCGCTGCGGGTCTGGCCGCGCACCTGTGCGTGGGTTTCGTCCAGCGCCAGGCGCAGGCCGTCGACCAATTCATGCAATTGCTGCGGCTCGGAGATCAACGGCGGGCACATGGCCACGCAATTGCCCAGAGCGCGCACGATCACGCCATGTTCCGTGGCGCGGTTCTGCACCTGGGTGGCGACCCCGGCCTTGGGGTCGAACGCCCGTTTCTGGCCTTTCTCGGCGGTCAGTTCCACGGCGGCCAAGAGCCCCACGCCGCGCACCTCGCCCACCATGGGGTGGTCGCGCAGGCCATCGAGCAGATCGAACATGACGGTAGACATGCTCCGCACGTGATCGACGATGGCGCGTTCGTGATAGATCTTGAGGGTTTCCAGGGCCACGGCGGCCGCCACCGGGTGGGCGGCATACGTCAGTCCGTGGGCGAAAGCGCCCAGCTTGCGGCTTTCATCGGCCATGGCGCTGTAGATATCCTCGCTGACCAGCAAGGCGGAAATCGGCTGGTAGGCGGCCGACAACCCCTTGGCCACGGTCATCATGTCCGGCTTCAAATCATAGGTATCGCAGCCGAACATGTTGCCGGTGCGCCCGAAACCGCAGATGACTTCGTCGACGATGAACAGGATGTCGTGCTTGCGCAGGATCGCCTGGATGCGCTCGAAGTAACCCTTGGGCGGCACGATCACCCCGCCCGAGCCATTGACCGGCTCGGCAATGAAGGCGGCAATGGTCTCCGGCCCTTCGCGCTCGATCAGCGCCTCCAGGTTGGCGGCCAGACGTGCGGCGAAGGCGTCTTCGGTTTCGCCCGCTTCGGCGAAGTGATAGTGGCTGGGGCAATCGGTATGCAGGATGCGGGGCAGCGGCAGGTCGAAATCCTGGTGCACGTGCTTCAGGCCGGTGAGGCTGCCCGAGGCCACGGTCACGCCGTGATAGCCGTTGATGCGCGAGATGATTTTCTTCTTCTGGCTGCGTCCGCGCGCATTGTTGTAGTACCAGACCAGCTTGACGGCGGCGTCATTGGCCTCCGAGCCGGAGTTGCCGAACAGTACCCGCGACAGGCCGTTGGGCGCCATGGCGGTCAAGGCCTCGGCCAGGGCGATGCCGGGCGGGTGCGAGCGGTGGTTGAAGAGGTGGTAATACGGCAGTTGTTCGAACTGCGCCATGGCGGCATCGATCAGGCGTCGCTCGGAAAAACCCAGCGAGGCGCACCACAGCCCCGACATGCCCTCGAAGTAGCGTTTGCCGTGCTCATCATAGACATAGCAGCCCTCCCCCCGCGTGATGACCGTGGGGCCGGAGCGTTCGTGGGCCGCGAGGTTGGTATAGGGGTGAATGACGTGGCGCACGTCCTGTTGCCCGAAGGCGCTGTGTGAGGCAGTAGTGGTTGTCATGGCATTGGACTCGTAGGGAATCGGGGAAAGCGGGCGGCTCGGCGTCGGGTCAGGCCCGGGATCGCGAGGTGAAGAAGCCGTCCAGGAAGGCGCTCAGGTTCTCGGCCAGTTTGTCGACCACGTAGCCGCCTTCCTGAACCAGGACGATGGGGCCGTTCCAGGCACCGATGCGCAGGCCCGCCTGGTGGAAACCATCAGTGCTGACGCACAGGTCGGACGAGGGGTCACCCTTGAAGGCGTCAAACCCCAGCGACACCAGCAAGGCGGCCGGGCTGTAGTGGTCGATCGAACGCATGCCGGCATGCACGGCAGCCAGCCACGCGGGGTCTTCCGACTTCATGGGCAGGGGCAGGTTCAGGTTGAAGCCCTCGCCTGCGCCGCGTCCCCGTTCGTGGGCATGGCCGGCATAGAACGGAAACAGCGCGTCGGGGTCGCCGTGCACGGAGACGAAATGCACATCGTCGCGTTCGTAGAACAGGCTCTGCGTGCCATCGCCGTGGTGGGTGTCGATATCGAGGATCGCGACCCGGCCCATGTGACGGGCCAGGAAATTGGCCGCGATGCCCACGTTGTTCAGATAGCAGAAGCCGCCGGCATAGTCGCGATAGGCGTGGTGCCCGGGCGGGCGGCACAGGGCATAGGTCTCGCGTTCGCCTTCGAGCACCCATTGCGCGGCTTCCAGCGCGCAATGGGCCGAGGACAGCGCCGCGCGCCAGGTGCCGGCGGTCATGGGCGCCGAGCCGCCGCCGAGGTAGTAGCCCGTCTGGCCCTGGATGCTGGCCGGGGGGGTACGCAGGCTGTAATGAGGATGGGCGTGGGCGTGGATGACCGGCGAGGCGTTGGGCAATTGCATCCAACGCTCGTGGGCGGTTTCCAGGAACTCCAGGTATCCCAGGTCATGCACCGCCGAGATCCAGCGCATGCCCCAGTCGCGCACGGGCACTTCGCTGTGACCCAGGGCGCGCATGGCTTCATGCAGACGCTCGGCGCGTTCGGGGATCTCGTGGTTCTGGACCTTGGCGCCGCGGATCACGATATCGCGGGGCGAGTGGCCATCATGAGAAATCGAAAGGGTGTACTTCAAGTCCGCTGCTCCTTGGGCTGAATGGCTGCAGCTTAGGGGGCGGGCGTACTTCTGAATTGACCTGACGCGACATTGCGCGCCAGGGTTTGTCCGCATGCCTGGCGCGGCTCAGGCGCGGCGCGACTGCCGATAGGCCTGCGGGCTGCAGCCTTCGTCCTGGCGAAAGGCACGGCTGAAAGCGCTGGTTTCGCTAAAGCCCAGTTGCTGGGCGATACGCGTGATCGGCAGGCGGGTTTCGCGCAGCAGTCGTGCACCCAATTGCAGGCGGGTGCGGGCACGCAGCGCCAGGAAATTGATGCCCAGGCTGCGCAGCCGCCGCTGCATCGTGCGGCTGGTGATGCCGAAGTCCACGCAGGCGGCATCCTGCGTCACCGGCCCGCCCTCTTCGATGGCGCAGACGATCCAGGCACGCAAGGCATCCTCCCACAGACGTGCCGTGCCGGGCTCCAGCGAACCCTGGCGCACATCGCGGCACAGTTGCAGGAAACGCCGGGAGTCGCCGGTTTCCAGGCGCATCAGCAGGGCTCGGGGGTGCAACGCCAGCACATTGTGCGAGGCATTGAACTGCACCGGCGCGCCGAAGGTCTCGGTATAGCGATGCGAATCCTGCGCCGGGCGCGGGATGGTGAGACACACCTGCATCAGGGGCACCTGCGCGCGGGTGTGGCGGCGCAGCGCCTGGGCGAATTGCACCAGGGTATACACCGCATCCTGCTGATGGCGGCGCACGCTGGGATCATCGATGGCGTAGATCATGTCGCAGCGTTCGGCGGAATGCCGCAACGTGACGCTGGTGGCGGTCTGGATGGAAGGAAAACACTCGATCACCCCGCGTAGCGCTTCGCCGACCGTGGGAGCCATGCAGAACAGCCGGGACACGGTCGATGGCGCGCCGGCCTGGTCCCCCAGGCGTGCCAACTCCAGCCCGAAGTTGGGCCGGCCGCTCTGCGTGGCGGCGCTCTCGAGCATATAGGTGAACGCCAGCAAGGACCCTTCCGATTGCGAGTCCGGTGCCGGCAGGGCCGGCTGGCGGTTGAGCAGGCACGCAATGCGCGCATGGGCATTGCGTAGCACGACGCCGCTGACGACGCCGACCTGTTGACGATCTGCCATGAGACAACCCCCCTCCCCAAGGGTGAAGTCAGGCCTGAAAAGGCCCGGCAATTACACGTTTCGCTGTGCTGCCGCGCTTTTACCTGAAAGGCTTTTGCATCCTTGCTTGCGCGATCGGGGCAGTTTACACAACAAGATTGCCGCTCAAGACTGGGGACAATACCAGGGTCACACCGGCCGGAACCTGGTCCATCGGCCTGGGGGGAGGCGATCAAGCGCCTGGTGCCAGCCGGTTTGTGCCGGCCGGGCTCGACGAGGAATGGCAGGGGGAAATCAGGCGGCCCGGCGCGCTGCCAGGGCCCGGCGGCCGACCTGTTCGCAGTCTCCATCCTGCGTGCCCAGGGTGCGCCGTCCGCCCAGTGCCAGCGCCAGGACCTGTGGCTGCATCCAGCGCTGTACGTCATCCGGGAATTGCGTCAATTCCGGCAGGAACAAGGCCTGCGGATAGGTCCAGCTCAAGGCTTCCAGGTGAGCCAGCGCGGCTGGCCCGGTGCTCAGGACGCTGATCACGTCTGCGCCGGCATTCAGCGCGGTCAACACTTCACCCGGCGTCCAGGCTCCGGCAATGCCTACTGCACCATGACGCGCGGCAAGGGCCAGCACCTCCGGCACCACGCCCGGCGAGCGTACGAAGCGCGCGCCGGATTGGAGCGCCAGGGCCGCGGCCGGGGCATCCAGCACGCCGCCGGCCCCGACCAGGACGCCAGGCTGGCGTGCCAGGCTTTCCATCACGTCGCAGGCAAACGGCACCGCCATCGACACTTCGATGCAGGACATGCCCGCTTCCAGGCAGGCGCAGGCGGCGCGAAAGGCGTGATCAGTGTCAGGTTCACGCACGGTGGCAAGCACCCTGGCCTGGCGCAGGAGTTCTAGGGTCTGGAATGCTTGCATGATCAGCCACCTATAAAGCATACAAACTATATTGTATGCTTATTTTTGCATGCAAACAATCCATACAATAAATCAGAAAACCCGGTCAAACCACGCCGGAGATTCTTTGCATGGTGGTGTCCGCGAGAATCGCCGCCAGCCGTCGCAGCCCCCGCTCCAGCGTATGCCGGTCGCGCGCGCCACCCAGTGAGATACGCAGGGCATTGGGAACCTGGTCGACGGCGCTGAAGGCCGCCGATGGCGTGACGCCCAGCCCCTGCTCCTGGGCGGCGCGTGTCAAACGGTACTCATCCCAGCCGGCCGGCAACGGCAACCAGCGATGCAGGCCATAGGCATCGCCGCGCGCCTGCGCCGGCAGGATGGCCGCGGCCAGGCTCTGGCGCGCGGCCAGTTCCTCGCGCACGGTAGCGAGCCATTGGGCGGCCACCCCGCTTTCGATCAGCTCGGTGGCCACCGCCGTCATCCAGGCAGCCGGCATCAACGTAAGGGAGCGCAAGGCGTCGAGTACCGAGGCGGCGCTGACGTGCGCGGGCATCGCAATGTAGGCGGTGCGCAGGCCGGGCGCCAGCGTCTTGGACAGCGTGCAGACATAGTAGACCGGCGCTGCGCCTTCGCGCTGCAGGGTGGCGATGGGCGCGGGCGCATCCTCGGCCAGCAACCAATAGGGATCATCCTCGATGATCCCTACCTGATGGCGGCTGGCGACCTCGTAGAGATCCGCCCGGCGCTGGGCCGACAGCGTGCTCGCCGTGGGGTTCTGCATCGTGGGATTGAGGTAGATCAGCGCCGGACGGCGTGCCGAGCAGGCCTGCTCGAGCGCCTCGGGCAGCATGCCTTCCTGGTCGCTGGCCACCGCCTGGATATGGCGCCGCTGGGTGCTGGCGGCGGCCAGCAGTCCCGGATAGGTCATGGCTTCTGTCAGCACGGTGTCGCCTTCCCGGCTATAGGCCAGGATCAGGGCAGCCAGGGCGGTCTGGGCGCCCCCGCAGACGATGATGCGCGAGCGGTCCACCGGCCCCAGGGCGGGCCGCAGCCATTGGGCTCCCGCCTCGCGATCGACGCCCGCCCCCGGGCCGACGTGATAGCTCATCAAGGCGTCGCTGGCGACGCGCGCATGGGCATGCGCGGCGGCCACCTGCAATGCCCGCCCAAAGGCCGGGCTATCGGTCAGCGGCGGGATGTTCATGCTCAGGTCGACGGTGAAGCCGGCATCCTCGGGGACCAGCGCAGCTGAGGCGATATAGGTGCCGCGCGCGCCCTGTACGGTCAGCATGCCGGCGCTGCGCAGCGCGTTGTAGGCGCGCGTGACCGTGGTCAGATCCACGCCCAGTTGCTGGGCCAGCTCACGTTGAGGCGGCAGACGGTCGCCCGGGCGCAGGCGTTCCTCGCGCACGGCATCGATCACCTGTTGCGCGATCTGTTGATAGCGCGGCCCCTGCCCCGGCTTCAAGGCGCTCAACCAGGCCAGGTCGGCAACGTTGTCCTTCTTTCTGCTCATATTGTATGCATCCTATAGCAGAGTTTGACTGCCTACAAAAATGCCATACAATTGCGAACATCTCTGTGTAATATCGCCATATTGTATGGATTAAAGTCGGTTGATATGACTCGCGGGCCGCGCTTCACGTCCCGCTACCAAATGCCGCTCGGCAGAGCGGCCTCACGATACAAGGCTCAAGTATGAGAAATATTGTCCGGAACAGCATCCGCTGGCCGGCGGTGGCGCTCGCCCTCGCCAGCCTGAGCGGATGCGAGTGGGTACTGTTCAATTCCAAAGGCGCTGTCGGCATCGCCGAGCGCGACCTCATCATCACGTCGATCGCGTTGATGCTGTTTGTCGTGCTGCCTGCGATGGTGCTGACCTTTGTCTTTGCCTGGCGCTACCGCGCTTCCAACCGCAACGCCCGCTATTCGCCCGAATGGTCGCACTCGACAGCCATCGAAGTCGTTGTCTGGGGGGTTCCGTTCATCATCGTCGTCATACTTTCCGTGATTGTATGGAAATCGACGCATGAACTCGACCCATATCGTCCTCTCGATATCCCGGGCGAGCCGCTGCAGGTGGAAGTCATCGCCACCGACTGGAAGTGGGTCTTCGTCTACCCCGAGCAAGGCATCGCCACCATCAATGAGCTGAAATTCCCGGCCAACCGCCAACTTGCCTTCAGCATCACCTCCAACTCGACGATGAATACTTTCTTCATCCCGCAGCTGGGAGGTCAGATCTATGCCATGGCGGGCATGCGTACCAAGCTTCATCTGGTGGCCGATGAGCCCGGGGTGTTCCGTGGCATGTCGGGCAACTACAGCGGCCAGGGCTTCTCGAACATGAGGTTCAAGGCCACCGCGACCGATCAGAAAGGCTTCGAGGACTGGGTCGCCCAAGTCCGCAGTTCGCCCCTGACGCTCGATTTCACGACCTTCCAGCGCGTGGCCCAGCCGGCGCAAGGCCCGGGCGTGGTGCATTTCGGCCAGGCGCAGCCAGGCCTGTTCAAGCAAGTCATCGATCAGTTCGTCGGCGTCGGCGCCAATACCTCGGCCCGCGCGGCCCAGGGCGGCGCCGCGCTGACCGCCAAGGAGTAAGCCGTCATGTTAGGCAAACTGAGTTGGGCCGATGTGCCCTTGCACGACCCCATCATCGCGACCACCCTGGCCGCCATGACGCTGGGCGCGATCGCGCTGCTGGGCGGGATCACCTATTTTCGCAAGTGGAAAGTCCTGTGGACGGACTGGTTGACCACCGTCGATCACAAGCGCATCGGCATCATGTACGTGGTGGCGGCCTTCATCATGCTGCTGCGGGGTTTTGCCGATGCCATCATGATGCGAACCCAGCTGGCGCTGGCCGGCCCGGGCAGCGAGGGCTTCCTGCCGCCGCATCACTACGACCAGATCTTCACCGCCCACGGCGTGATCATGATCTTCTTCGTGGCCACGCCCTTCGTCGTCGGGCTGATGAACCTCATCGTGCCGCTGCAGATCGGTGCCCGCGACATGGCCTACCCCTTCCTGAATGCGTTCAGTTTCTGGCTGTTCGTGGTCGGCGTGGCGCTGGTCATGATTTCGCTGGGTGTGGGGGAGTTCGCCCAGACCGGCTGGGTTGCCTATCCGCCGCTGTCGGGGCTGGAGTTCAGTCCTGGCGTGGGGGTGGATTACTACATCTGGGCCTTGCAGGCATCCGGGCTGGGCACCTTGCTCACGGGGGTCAACCTGTTCGTGACCATCATGAAGATGCGCGCTCCCGGCATGAGCCTGATGAAGATGCCCATCTTCACCTGGACCGTCCTGGTCACCAGCGTGATCATCATCGCTGCCTTCCCCATCCTGACGGTTGCCCTGGGCGCCCTCACGCTGGACCGCTATCTGGATTTCCATTTCTACACCAATGACCTGGGCGGCAACGCCATGATGTACGTCAATCTGGTGTGGGCCTGGGGCCATCCCGAGGTGTACATCCTGGTGCTGCCCGCCTTCGGCATCTTCTCGGAGGTCACGGCCACCTTCGCGCGCAAGAAGCTATTCGGCTATGCCTCCATGGTCGGCGCCACCGTCGCCATCGGCTTGCTGTCTTTCCTGGTGTGGCTGCATCACTTCTTCACCATGGGCTCGGGCGCCAGCGTCAATACCTTCTTCGGCATCATGACGATGATCATCGCCGTGCCGACCGGGGTGAAGATATTCACCTGGCTCTTCACCATGTATCGCGGCCGGGTCGAGTTCACCGTGCCCACCCTGTGGACCCTGGCCTTCCTGGTGACCTTCGCCATCGGCGGCATGACCGGCGTGCTGCTGGCCATCCCGGGTGCGGACTTCGTGCTGCACAACACGCTTTTCCTGGTGGCGCACTTCCATAACACCATCATCGCGGGAGCACTGTTCGGCTACTTTGCCGGCTATTACTACTGGTTCCCCAAGGCATTCGGTTTCAAGTTGAACGAGCGCCTGGGCAAGTACTCCTTCTGGTGCTGGATCATCGGGTTCTATCTGGCCTTCATGCCGCTGTATGCCCTGGGCTTCATGGGCATGACGCGCCGCCTGAACCATTACGACAACCCCGCCTGGACGCCCTATCTTTACGTGGCGCTGGCAGGCGCGGCCTTCATCGCAGCCGGCATCGGCTTCATGCTGCTGCAATTGGTGATCAGCATCCGCGATCGCAAGGCCAACCGCGACCTCACCGGCGATCCGTGGGATGCCCGCACGCTGGAATGGGCGACCTCCTCGCCGCCGGCTTTCTACAACTTCGCCGTGGTGCCGGCAGCCGACTGCATCGACGCCTTCCACGAGGCCAAGAAGGTTGGCCTGGAACCGGCCCCCAAGACCTATGCGCCCATCCACATGCCGCGCAATACCGGCGTGCCCTTCATTGCCAATGTCTTCCTGCTGGTCATGTGCTTTGCGCTGATCTGGCACATCTGGTGGCTGGCCATCGGTGGTTTCGTGGCGACCCTGGCCACGCTGATCGTGCGCTCCTACGACGAAGACATCGATTACTACGTCACGCCCGAGGAAATCGCCCGCATCGAAGCCCGGCAGCCGCCCCATCCGGCCACTCGCGCGGCCGCCTGAAAGAGTCCAATCATGAGCGCAAATACTATGAACCCACCGGCCGGCCACGGCCACCCGCAGACCGATCTCAAGCCCCTGGGCATGTGGGTCTACCTGATGTCGGATTGCGTACTGTTCGGCACCCTGTTCGCGTCCTATGCCGTGCTCAGCGGCGCCTATGCCGGCGGGCCCACCCCGCGCGAGCTGTTCGATCTGCGCTTCGTGCTGGTCGAGACAATGGTGCTGCTGTTCTCCAGCGTGAGCTACGGCTATGCCATGCAGGCGGTGTATCGCAACGACTCGCGCACGACGCTGCGCTGGTTGTCGTTCACCTTCCTGCTGGGGGTCACCTTCATTGCGATGGAGCTCTATGAGTTCCAACACCTGATCGCCGCCGGCGCCGCCCCGCAGCGCAGCGCCTATCTGTCGGCCTTCTTCACCTTGGTCGGTGCCCACGGGGTGCACGTGGCCAGCGGTCTGCTGTGGATGGCGGTCGTGATGCACCAGATAAAGCGCCGTGGCCTGACGCCGATGATGCGCAGCCGCCTGTCATGCCTGAGCATGTTCTGGCACTTCCTGGACCTGGTGTGGATCTGCGTCTTCACCATCGTGTATCTGCTCGGAGTCTACTGATCATGAATCCGCATGACGACAACAAAAACCATGGGTCGACCCGGGACTACAACATCGGTTTCGTGTGGTGCCTGCTCCTGACCGGGCTGTCCTTCTACCTGATCATGGAACCTACCCTGTCGCGTCCCACCACCCTGCTGGCGGTGGTCGGGCTGGCGGTGCTTCAGCTGGTGGTGCAGATGGTCTACTTCCTCCATATGAACCGCAGCGACGACGAAGGCTGGAACCTGCTCAGCTTTGCCTTCACCGTGGTGATCCTCGTCATCGTGGTGGCGCTGTCCATCTGGATCATCTGGAGCATGCACTACCACATGATGATCAACTGACATGGCTTCTCGCTTCGCCACCCTGTTCTCGCTCACCAAGCCGGGCATCGTGTTCGGCAACCTGGTCTCGGTGACCGGCGGCTACCTGCTGGGCAGCCCCGACGGTATCCAGTGGGGCCAGGGCTTTCTGGTGGCGGTAGGCGTGTCCATGGTGGTGGCCTCGGGCTGCGTGGCCAACAACGTGGCCGATCGCGACATCGACGCCCTGATGGCGCGCACCCGCGGCCGGGCGCTGGTGGACGGCCGTATTGCGCCGGCCGCTGCGCTGGCCTGGTCAGCCCTGCTCGGCCTGGGCGGATTGGGCTTGCTCTACCTCGCTACCGGCCGCTGGTTGCCGCTGTTGCTGGTGCTCGCCGGCTTTGGCGTCTACGTGGGAGGCTACACCTTGTGGCTTAAGCGCCGCTCGGTGCACGGCACGCTCATCGGCAGCCTGTCCGGGGCCATGCCGCCGGTGGTGGGGTATTGCGCGGCCGCCGGCCGCTTCGACCTGGCCGCCTTGCTGCTATTGATCACGTTTGCCCTATGGCAGATGCCGCATTCCTACGCGATTGCGATTTTCCGGGGACCGGACTACCAGGCGGCCCGCATCCCTGTACTGCCGCTGGTGCGTGGCCTGGCAGCCGCACGCCGCCAGATGGTCGCTTATGCCGTGGCGTTCACGCTCAGTGCGCTGGCGCTCGGCCTGGCCGGCTATGCCGGCCCTTTCTATCTGGCCGTGGCCGCCGTCAGCGGGGTGAGCTGGCTGCGATTGTGTCTGCGCCGACCCGGCGCCCAGGGGCCGGTGCGCTGGAGCCGGGGCGTCTTTGGCGCCTCCATCCTGGTGGTCATGGCCCTGTCGGCCGGGATGGCACTGGATGCTCAGCGCCCGCGGGCATGCGCTTCGCTCCACGGACAATAGCAGCCGATCGCAGCCATGCCCATCGGCTCGACCCGCTCGCCCGCGATCAGCTTGTCCAGCACGGGTTCGACAAAGCTGTTGGCCGAGGTGCAGACCAACCCCTCGCTATAGGGCCCCGCATAGGCCAGCTTGCCATCCCGGCCCCAGACGGCCACCGACGGGCTGGCTGGCAGGCGCGCCATGCCCTCGATGGCGGGCAGCGGCTGGAGCTTGCTGTCCAGAAAAGCCGCCAATCTGCCTTGCGTGCCGGGGCGTTGCACATGATAGAAATCCACCGCCCGGCGCTGATACATCTGCACCAGATAATTGAGGTGTGCGTCGGTTTCGCGATTGCAGCGCGCGCAGGCGGGGTCCCAGAAATGCACCACCCGAATACGCCCGGTCGGCCCCGCCAGCCCCGGCGGCAGGCGCAGGCCGGCATCATCGAAAATCACCGCCCGTTCGGCATAGTCGCTCAGGCCGCCAACACTGAAGTAACGCCATAGCGCCGCCCCGCCCGCCAGCACGGTGAGCGCCGCCCCGAGCAGGAACCAGCGTGCCGGACGACGCAGGCCGCTAGGCCGCCGTGATACTGTAAAAACCATACAAGTATAAATTCAATCAAATTGATATGCATACATTATATAATCGTATGGTAATTCAGGTTCTGGCAGCAGCGGCCCAAGGAAATAGAAAAAGCCCGCGACATCGCGGGCTTTCAGGCTGCTGCGGCCGGACGTCGTGTTGACGCCCGGCCAGGGGACGGTCAATAACGCACGGTCATCGTGGCGTAGTAGGCGCGGCCCGGTTCGTTATAGGTCGCGGCACCGGCGCTCGAGGCATTGCCTTCGCGGTATTGGCGCTTGTCGAACAGGTTGCTCACCCCGACGCGGAAGCGCAGGTTCTTATTCACTTCGTAGCCGGTGCTCAGGCCCACCAGCGCATACGGACTGACGGTATTGCGGCCCTGGCCTTCCAGCGCGTTGCCGGTACGGTCGTTCAGGGTCGGGCCGACCTGCTTGCCGTAGTAGGTCACGTTGGCCTGGAAGTTCAACTTGTCGGAGTAGAACCAATCCAGGGTGCTGTTGATCGTGTACTTCGGAATCACGCTCAGGGGCTGGCCCGAATCCTTGTTCTTGGACTCGATCATGTAGGTGAAGTTGGTATTCCAGTCCACCGTGTTGGTGAGCGGAATCAACAGGTTGCCTTCCAGCCCCTCGACCACGGCCTTGCCGCTGTTGACCCACTGGGTCACGCGCGCGCCGTTGTCCAGGCGATACATGATGTCGGTGCCGCTGACGATCTTGTTCTTGTAGTCGTTGCGGAAGTAGGCCACGCTGCTGCGCCAGCTGCCCGAGTCATACTCGACGCCGATTTCCTTGTTGACGCTGATTTCCGGCGACAGGTCCTTGTTGCCCATCAGGTAGCAGCCATTGGTGTTGGTCTGCGACGCCAAGCAGCCGTTACCCCGGCTGTACAGCAGGTAATTCGGGTTGGACTGGTACAGGTTGGGCGCCTTGTAGGCACGCGCGATACCGCCCTTGATCTTGAAGCCATCGAAGGCTTCCCACGAAGCGTTCAGGCTCGGGCTCCAGTTCACGCCGAATTTGTCGTTGTGATCCATGCGCACGCCCGGGGTCACCATGACGTAGTCGCTCGCCTCAATGTTGTCTTCCACGAACAACGCATAGCTGGTCTGCGTCGACTTGGTGCTGCGGTTTTCCGCGCCCACGCCGCCGATCGTGCCGCCGGTGTAGGTCTGGCGCAGGCTGCTCGGGTCGTCCAGGGATTCACGGGTCCATTCGGCGCCCACGGTCACCATCTGGTCCAGGCCCCAGGTGAAGGGCACGCTGGCTTCGGTGGCCGCGCGCCAGTTCTTCAGGCGCGAGGTTTCAAAGTCGCCATTGGGTGCGCCCTCGGTGCTGCCGGCCAGGCCTTCCTGGCGGCGCGCGTTGCGCGTGTAGTCGTAGCTCAGGCTCGACTTGGTGGTGCCCCAGTCGTAGGAACCGCGGTGGGTCAGCGCCACGTTATCGCGGTACATGATGTTGGTTTCTTTGCCGTACAGCCCATCCGTGTAATCGTTGTTCACGTTGAGCATGGTGTCGCCGGCGAAGATGTTGCCCTGGCGGCTATAACCTGCATCGAAATCGAAGGTGTTGCGCGAGTCCATCTTCCACGACAACAGCGCATTCAGGTCCTGGTTGATCACGCCCTCGCGTCCGGCGGTCGACACCACGCCGTTGGAGCCCTCTTGGGCGTGGCCGGCGTTGATGTTGCGTGAGTCGGCGTTGGTCTTGTTGTAGTTGCCGTAAATGCGCATCGAGAGCGATTCGCTGATCGGCGTGGACAGGCTGATGTTCACCCGGTTGGTGTTGCCTTCCTTGTGATCTTCCGGCTGATTCAGGTAATAGGTCGCCGAGGCCGAGACCTGATCGGTCGGGCGCTTGGTGATGACGTTGACCACCCCGCCCATGGCGCCCGAACCGTAGCGCGCGGCGGCCGGACCGCGGATCACTTCGATGCGCTCGACCTCTTCGGCCGGCACCCAGTTGGAGTCGCCGCGCGTATCGCGATCGCCGCTCCAGCCATAACGCACCGCGTTGCGCGAGCTGACCGGCTTGCCGTCGATCAGGATCAGGGTGTTTTCCGGGCCCATGCCGCGGATATCGATCTGGCGGCTGTTGCCGCGCGAGCCGCTGGCGCTGTTGCCGGTCAGGTTCACGCCCGGCTCCCGCCGGATGATGTCAGCCAGGTCATTGACCGGCGGGCGGCGCTGGATTTCCTCGGCCGTGATGACCGATACCCCCAGCGATTCCTTGCCCTCTTCTTCGGCGGTACCCACCACCTTCACGGCCGACATCTCCTTCACATGGGAGACCTCCTGGGCTTGTACCCATACAGGGGCAGTCATGGCCAACAGCAGGGCCGAGCGGGCGTAATGCCGCGAAAAACGCGCGAGCGACATGAAAACAATCTCCAGGGAAGACGACCGGAAGCCACGAACCGTGACCGTGTCAGGTCAATTTATGCAATTGGGAATGATTTGTAATAACATTATCTGGTCAGGATTATGTCAGTCTCATCGGCTCCAGATCTTTGCTGTGAAATCAAAAACCTTTCCAGAACCCCCAATCACCGGAACTTCCCTGGCGGAAGATGCTGCGACCCGTTACCTCGGCGCGCTTGGCAGCAGCGTGGCTCGCTTCGATGGCATGCGCGACAAGCGCAGTCTGTTGCCGGGCCTGCAGCTGCGGCGCCACGACTGCCGTGATCTGCAAGGCGCACCCTGGTGGACGCAGGAGCCGGCCGGTCTGCACCTGCTGCTGACGTTGGCCGGTGGCGCCGACCTGAGCGTGGATGGGCAGGTGCTGGCGCGCCGTCCGAGCCTGGCTGGCCACGTCCTGGTCTGGAGCGCAGCGCAGATCTACCGTCTGCAACGCCAATCGCGCCGGGGCGATGTCGACCGTAGTCTGCTGATCTCCCTGACACCGGCCTGGTTGCAATCACGTCTGCCCGACACGCACCCCCTGCGCCAGGCGGCCACCGGCCATCTGGGCCTGCGCCGCCATGCCCTGCCCCGTCCAGCGCTAGCCGTGTTGCAGCAATTGCTCCAGCCGCCGCGCCAGGACGAGGATCTGCTCCCGCTCTATATGGAGAGCCGGGTCTTGGAACTGCTGCATCAGGTGGCGCACGGTCTGCGCGAGACGGCCGGCGTCAAACTGAGCCGCCGCAAGTTCCTGCGCATGACACTGGTGCGGGAAGAGTTGGAAAGCGGCACGGCGGACCACTGGAGCCTGGCCGAAATCGCGGCCCGTCATCACCTGAGCGTCAACACCCTGCAGCGCCATTTCCGGGCCGCCTGGGATGCCAGCGTGGATGAATACCGGCGCGATGCCCGTTTGCGGCGGGCGCGTTGCGCGCTGGAGCGGGATGGATTGAGCGTGGCGCAGGCCGCGGAGCTGGCCGGCTACAGTAGCCCGGCCAATTTTGCGACCGCCTTCCGGCGCGCCTTCGGCATGGCGCCCAGCCAGGCGGCACGGGCTGCCGCCAAGCCTTGAGGGCGGTCGTTACAACAGGCGCGTGCCCAGCGGCACGTCGCCATCGGGCACGCACAGCCGCACCGCGCCCTGCTCATCATGAAAACCGGTTACCAGGCATTCCGAGCGCATAGGTCCGATCTGCTTGGGCGGAAAGTTCACGACCGCCACCACCAGGCGTCCCACCAGCGTTTGCGGCTGATAGTGATCGGTGATCTGCGCGCTTGATTTGCGCACACCCAGCTCCGGGCCAAAATCCACCTGCAGCTTGTAAGCCGGCTTGCGGGCTTCGGCAAACACCTCGGCCTGCACGATGCGCCCGACGCGCAACTCGATTTTGGTGAAGTCGTCCCAGGTGATGTGATTCATGGCCTGCCCTTCTGTTCGCATTGGATCAGCGCGCATGATGCCATGCCCCTGCGCCGCCCCTAGCCCGGCGGCCAGGAAAACTCACCCTTCGCGATAGCCTGCAGGATGGCCTCGCGTTGCTGCTTGGCCTTTTTGAGGTTGGCCGCCGTTGGCTTGAGGCGCAGGCGCTGGATGCAATGGCGCCCCTCGAACAGGAATCCGATCTCGATCGAGGACTCGGAAGCGGGGCGCACCCCTTCGAAGCCGCGACTCATGCAGCCTCCGGCAATCGGGCGCCACTGGCCGGGGTGGCGGCGGCCACGACCGCCTGGTCCAGGCGCAAGGCCCCGCGCTCGGCATCCAGCGTCACCCGTGCGCCCAGCGGCAGGATCAGGTTGGGGTCGCCGTGCCCGCTGGGCCAGCCTGCCAGCACCGGGATGCCCAGGGGCTGGAACACCTCGCGCATCAGTGGCTGATAGCGCCGCTCGGCCTCATAGGCATTGCCGGTGGCGCCGCGCGTGAAGGTGCCGATCAGCACCCCGGCGGCCTGGCGCAATTTTCCGCTGGCCGCCAGTTGGGCCAGCATCCGGTCCACCCGCGCCGGCAGCTCGTTGACGTCCTCGAAAAACAGGATCGCCCCTTCCGTGTCGATCTCGTAGGGCGTTCCCATCAAGGCGCTGATCAGCGCAAGGTTGCCCCCGACCAGTCGGCCGCTGGCCGTGCCGCTGGCCAGGGTCATCAACGGGCTTTCCTCGGGGGCTTCGATCCAGCTGCCCTGTCCCAGCTCACCGTTGAGCATGGCCCAGGTCAGGGACTCGGTCGGTTCGTTGCGACCGAAACGAAAGTCCTGGCCCGGCATCGGGCCATGGAACGTGACAAAGCCAGCCTGGCGCTGCAACGCCAGGTGCAGGGCCGTGATGTCGCTGTAACCGATGAAAGGCTTGGGGTTCTCGCGGATCAGGCCGTAGTCCAGCTGCGGCAGCAGCCGCCAGGAACCAAAGCCCCCCTGCAGGCACCAGATGGCGTCGACCTGCGGGTCGGCAAAGGCATGGTGCAGTTGGGCCAGGCGCAGGCTGTCCGGCCCGGCCAGATACTCGAAAGGCGCGTCCAGCCGCTGGCTGGTCATCAGGCGGGCACGGTAGCCCCGGCTCTCCAGCCAACGGGCGGCGGCTTCGGGCGCGCCACTGACCGCTGAGGCGGGCGACACCACGGCGATCTGCGCGCCGGGCAGCAAGGGTGGCACCGGCCTTGCTGCCCGCTCTGTGCGTGCCGGCGCCACGGGCCGCACGAGTGCGGCGGCGGGCGTCGTCGCGGGCCGGCTCCCCGCGCAC
>JAEWJD010000105.1 GCA_023386765.1 Pseudomonadota bacterium
GGTTGCGCCCTGGTGCCGCCCGAGCCGGTGGTGACCGGCCCGACCTCGGCCACGCCACCGCTGCCGGCCCCGCCGGCGGCGCGCCCCAATGGCTCCATCTACCAGCCCACGGCCTATGGCAGCTACCCGCTGTTCGAGGACCGCCGTCCGCGCAATATCGGCGACATCGTCACCGTGATGCTGGAAGAGAAGACCAACGCGGCCAAAGGCGTGGCCACCAGCACCAACCGCAGCGGCAGCGCCGCGCTGGGGGTGGGCGCGGCGCCCAACTTCATGGACGGCGCCATCAATGCCAAGCTGGATACCGATATCTCGGGCAGCAACGCCTCCAAGGGCACGGGCAATAGCAGCGCGAACAACAGTTTTTCCGGTTCCATCACCACGACGGTGATCGGTGTGCTGCCCAACGGCAACCTGCAGATCGCGGGTGAGAAGCAGATCGCCATCAATCGGGGCAGTGAGTACGTGCGCCTGTCTGGCGTGGTGGATCCGCGTTCGATCACCGGCACCAATTCGGTGTCTTCCACCCGGGTGGCGGATGCCCGCATCGAATACCGCAGCAAGGGCGTCATGGACGAAGTTCAGACCATGGGCTGGCTGCAGCGGTTCTTCCTGATCGTTTCCCCGTTCTGATGTCATGACTGCCAGCGCCAAATTTCATTCTCTGTTGCGTTACGCGGCCAGCGGCTGGCTGGCCTTGTCTGTGCTGCTGGCCGGTGCGCCGGCGCAGGCCGAGCGCCTGAAGGATCTGGCCACCTTCCAGGGCGTGCGCGGCAACCAGCTGATCGGCTACGGGCTGGTGGTGGGCCTGGATGGCAGCGGTGACCAGGTGCGCCAGACGCCATTCACGCAGCAGAGCCTGACCAATATGCTGTCGCAGCTGGGCATTACCGTGCCGCCGGGCAGCAATATGCAGCTCAAGAACGTGGCCGCCGTGATGGTGACGGCGACGCTGCCGCCTTTCGTGCGCCCGGGGCAAACCATCGACGTGGTGGTGTCGTCGATGGGCAATGCCAAGAGCCTGCGGGGCGGAACGCTGTTGATGACGCCCCTCAAGGGCGCGGACAACGGTGTCTATGCGATTGCCCAGGGCAACGTGCTGGTGGGCGGCGTGGGAGCGTCGGCCGGCGGCTCCAGCGTGCAGGTCAACACCCTCAATGGCGGACGCATCAGCGGCGGGGCGATTGTCGAGCGATCAGTGCCGACCACGTTCGCGCAGGATGGGTTGGTCTACCTGGAAATGAATACCACCGATTTCGGCACCACCCAGAATGCGGTGGCGGCCATCAACCGGGCGTTCGGTCAGGGGACGGCCAGTGCGCTGGACGGGCGGGTGCTGCAATTGCGTGGCCCGCTGGATCCTTCGATGATGCCGGTCTTTCTGTCGCAGATCGAGAACCTGCAGGTCACGCGCGCGCCGGCAGCCGCCAAGGTCATCATCAACGCCCGTACCGGCTCGGTGGTCATGAATCGCACGGTCATGATCGAGGAAGCCGCCGTGGCGTTTGGCAACGTGTCGGTGGTGATCAACCGCCAGAACGAGGTCTACCAACCGGATACGCCCTTTACCGATGGGCAGACCGTGGTGGCGCCCAATACCCAGATCGAGGTGCGCCAGGAGGGCGGGGCGCTGCAACGCGTGCGCACCAGCGCCAACCTGGCCGATGTGGTCAAGGCGCTCAATGCGCTGGGCGCCACGCCCCAGGATCTGCTGTCCATCCTGCAGGCCATGAAGGCCGCCGGTGCCTTGCGCGCGGAACTGGAAATCATCTGATGGCGAATCTGTCTTCCCTGGCTGGCGCATCCGCCCAGGAGTCGGTGTTCGACCTGGGCAAACTGGGCGATCTGCGCCGCGCGGTGACCCGCGCACCGGACGATCGCCAGCAGCAGGCCGAGGTGGCGCGCCAGTTCGAGGCGGTCTTCATCCAGATGACGCTCAAGCGCATGCGCGAGGCCACGCCCAAGGATGGCTTGTTCGATTCGCAGCACAGCGACATGTTGCGCGGCATGGCCGACGAACAGCTGGCCCTGCAACTGGCCCGGCCGGGGCTGGGCCTGGCCGATGCCTTGCTGGCCCAGATGCAGGGGGGCGCGCCCGAGGCGCAGGCCGATGGCGAGGGGCCGCAAGGCGGCCAGGCCGTGTCGGCCTTGCTGCGCGTCATGCAGGACAACCGGCCCGCCGATCGGGCGCTGGCCGCCGCCGAAGGGGCGCCGCGTCATGTGGTCGATTTCGTCAGCCGCGTGGCAGGCGCGGCCAAGGCGGCAGCCGCCGACAGCGGCGTGCCGGCCCGCTTGATCCTGGGTCAGGCGGCGCTGGAGTCCGGTTGGGGGCGGCGCGAGATCCTGCATCCGGATGGACGCACCAGTCACAACCTGTTTGGCATCAAGGCCGGCGCGAGCTGGAAGGGCAAGGTCGTGCACGTGATGACCACCGAGTACGTCGACGGCGTGCCGCGCAAGCTCAGCCAGCCGTTCCGTGCCTATGACTCCTATGAGGCCTCGTTCCGGGATTACGCGCGCCTGATCGGGGGCAGCCCCCGGTATGAGGCGGTGGCCCGGGCCGGCAACGAAGTCGAGGCGGCACGCCGTATCCAGGATGCCGGCTATGCCACCGATCCGCGCTATGCGGACAAACTGATCCAGATCATGGGCCAGTTGCGGGCGCAGCCGCTGGCCGCCGGCGGTGAGCAGCGTCCGGCGGCCGTGCCGCTGACCCTGGCCCAGGGCGGCGCAGAGGATTTTTCGGGCCAGCGCTAAATTCCGCGCGCGGCTTGCCGTTAAGCAGGTATTCGAACTCTCTCTGCGTCCTTTGCGGCGTGTTGCGGGGCAGCAAGCATGAATCTGTACAACTTGGCCATGTCGGGGTTGAACGCCGCGCAGGCCGGCCTGGAAGTCACCAGCCACAATATCAACAACGCCGCCGTGCAGGGGTACACCCGCCAGCGCGTGGTGACCTCGACGGCGGGCGCGACCGCCACCAGCGAGGGTTTCTTCGGGCGCGGGGTACAGGTCGATACCGTCAAGCGCCAGTACGACAGTTTTCTGTACCGTCAGCTGGTGGGCGCCAAAGGCAGCGCGGCCCAGCTCAATACCCAGATGGATCAGCTGACGGCCATCAATAATCAGTTTGCTGACCGGACCGTGGGTATCACGCCGGCGCTGGCGGGTTTCTTCAGCAGCCTGAACTCGGCGGCCAGCAAGCCGGCCGATCCGGCCGTGCGTCAGGATCTGCTGGGCACCACCGGCAGCCTGGTGTCGCAGCTCAATGGTGCCTATCAGCAGCTGAACAATCAGCGCGACGGGCTGAACACGCAGATCAGCACCACGGTCGATCAGGTCAATAGCTACCTGGAACGCATCAACGATCTGAACCAGCAAATCACCGTGGCGCGTGGCAAAACCGGCCAGCCGCCCAACGATCTGATGGATCAGCGCGACCAGGCGCTCAATGATCTGAACGAATTGGTAGGCGTGCGCTGGTTCGAGCAGGGCGATTCGATCAACATCACCCTGCAGTCCGGGCAGACCCTGCTGTCGGGCCGCAGCGTCTATCCGCTGACGGCACAGCGCTCCGAGTCGGATCCTTCCCGCACGGTACTGGCCTATTCCCTGCCGGACGGGCAGGGGGGCTCGCGCAGCGTGGCGCTGCGCGACAGCGAAGTTAGCGGCGGCAAGCTCGGTGGCCTGTTGAGTTTCCGGGCCTCGGCCCTGGATGCGGTGCAGGACCAGCTCGGCCAGCTGGCCATCGGTCTGGCCCTGGCGGTCAATGAGCAGAATGCCGCCGGGCTCGATGCCAATGGGCAGCCGGGTGGCGACGTTTTCGGCCTGAAGCCGCCGGCGGGGATTCCGCACGCGCGCAATACGGGTACGGCGGAAATCGCTTCGGCCTACCGCGATGCGGGGGAACTCCGGGCAAGCGCCTATCGGATCGAGTACGACGGCGCACAGGGCTATCGCGTCACTCGTCTTTCCGACAACGCGGTCGTCAATCACAGCAGCAATGCTGCCGGCGACGAACTGTCGTTTGACGGGCTGACCCTGTCGGTCAGTGGCGTGCCGGCCGCCGGCGACAGCTGGGAGCTGCAGCCCACGCGCGACGCCGCTCGTGACATCAGCCTCCTGCTCAGCGATACCAACAAATGGGCGCTGGCCGATCAGGCCGGGGGCAGCAGCAACGGCCAGAACGGCCTGAAACTGGCCGCCCTGCAGACGGCCAAGGTGCTCAATCAAGGGACCACCAGCCTGAACGAGCAGTTCGCCCGCCTGGTCAACAACGTGGGCGTGCAGACGCAACAGGTCAAGACGGCCAGCACCGCCGCCAAGAACCTGGTCAACCAGCAGGCCAGCGCCCACGCCTCGGTGGCCGGTGTCAACCTGAACGAAGAATACGTGGGCCTGGCGATCTACCAGGAGCAATACCAGGCCAGCGCCAAGGTGCTCAATGTCGCCGGCGTGCTGTTCGATACCTTGCTGGGTCTGCGCTGACCCGGGTCCGGAGTGAAATGATGCGTCTTAGCACTGCCCTGATCTACCAGAATGGCCTGAACGGTATCCTTAATCAGGAAAGCGCCATGTCGCGCCTGAACGAGCAGATGTCCAGCGGCCGCCGTGTCCTGTCGCCGGCCGATGATCCGCTGGCGGCCTCCCTGGCGGTCAACGTTTCGCAGACCGCCAGCATGAACGGCAACTACGCCGCCAACCGGGGCATGCTGGAGCAGTCCCTGGGCGCGGAGGAAAACGCCCTGAAATCGGTGGTCCTGACCTTGCAGGACGTGTTGCAGCGGGTGGTCGAGTCGGGCAAAGGCACCTTGAGCGATGCCGATCGCCAGTCGCTGGCCACGGCGCTCACCAGCGCGCGGGATCAACTGGTCGGCCTGGCAAACTCCACCGACGGCAATGGCCAATATCTGTTCTCCGGCTACAAAGGCCAGACCCAGCCCTATGAGATCGACAGCACGGGGGCGGTGACCTACCAGGGCGATACCGGCCAGCGCATGCTGCAGGTCGAACAAAGCCGTCAGCTGGCCGGCAGCGACATCGGCAGTGATATCTTCAGTCGTGCCGCGACCGGCACGATGGCCTATATCGCGTCGGCGGCGCCGGGCAATGCCGGTACCGGCACCTTCAGCACGGTTTCGCTGGACAGCCCGAAGCCCGGCAATTTCGTGGGTTCGGACTTCAATGTCGCGTTCGCCACCAATGCCGCCACGGGGGCGCTCGAATACACCGTCACCAGCAGCAATCCGGATTTCACGCCGATCACCGCCGAGTACGAGGACGGCAAGGTGATCGACATGGGCGGCGTGTCGTTCAAGCTCAGCGGCGAGCCGGTCGCAGGCGACCAGTTCAAGGTCGAGACGCCCTCCGGCGACAACATGGACATGTTCGCCACCTTGAACAACCTGATCAACGCCCTGGAAGCTCCCAGCGGCACCGATCCGGTGCGTTCGGCCGCCCTGTCCAATCAACTGGCCACGGCAAACAAGACGCTCACGCTGGGGCTGGATAACGTGCTGACGGTCCGGGCCTCGGTCGGGTCGCGCCTGAACGAGATCGATGCACTCGATGCGACGGGCACGCTCAACTCATTGTCGTATTCGCAACAGCTGTCCAAGCTGGAGGATGTCGATATCTACACCACGACGACCGAGCTGCTGCTGCGCCAGGTGGCGCTGCAGGCCGCTTCGGCGTCGTTCACCCGCATCATCGGCTCGAGCCGGTTCTCCACGAACGGATAAGCCACGCAACCCCCATCTCTGTGCACGACCCGCGCGCTCCCCTCGGGG
>JAEWJD010000257.1 GCA_023386765.1 Pseudomonadota bacterium
GAGATGCTGGCGGTCTGGGCGACGGTCGTGTCGCAGCCCAGCAGCGCAATCGTGAAGTCGGTCATGGTGCTGCGATCGCCAACAGCGGTGAACTGGTTGGTCGAGATCGAGCCCATCGACACGACCATGTCGGAGCCCAGTTGGCCGCCACCGATCGAGCAAGCCGATTCGGTGATCACGCCTTGGAAGTTGATCTTACCGGTGTCGGCGGAAGCACCGCCAGCCAGCAGAGCGAACGAGGCGGCAACCAGGGAGGTAATGAGAGTCTTCTTCATGATGCAAGATCCTTTTAAGGACAGGGGGGGTCGATTAACAAGAAAAACGGCGGTATGGATTAACGCTGTACAAACGATTCGCGAGCGCGGGGGGTCGAGACGCTGATATCCGAACGCAGAAGGGCCATGGCACTACCGAGCAACCAATTCCCCGGCCAAAACAGCGCTTGGCGGACTACACGCCCCATCAAATGAGACTGACTGCTCAAGCCCTTCTGATACCTGATATCTGCAACCATCCAACGAACCACAGTGGCAACTCGACGCGCAAACCAGGGTGATTTGCGCACCAGCCGCCGGCACGGATTGGCCCAGAGGCAATACCCCTGGTAGGTAATTGGCGAGAATCTCGCTGCGCAGTCGCTTGCGTCGTGAATCCAATCCGAAACGGAAAGGAGCTCCTGACGCCGCAGCTCATTGCAGACGATCTTCGTTTCGTAATCTCCCCAAAAACCTAGCTTGCTCATTGCAGCCACTCCGCGAGTCAACGCATACACAAGGAAATCCTGCTTTCGCCGGTCACCACTAAGGGCGTGATTAGGAAGTTACGCGCCCCCCGCAATAGCGGCCATAGAACTAGGTCGAATCGCGTTAAAACATCTACAAGAAAGGGCTTATCCAATAAAAAAGGTGCACCGGAGTGCACCTCGAAAACCACAAAAACAACACTCCAGATGAAGGCTCACCGCAACCTGAAGAACAGCATGTACACGAGGCACAAAGCGACCAGGAATGGCCCGCCTATCATGAGCGTCAATTCGAAGGGCTCCAGACGCCAGGTCGACAGCGCCACGCCCACGACCAGCACCACGCCACTCCAGGCCGGCCAGGAGGCCAGCGCCCGTTCAGATGCCCGCAAAGGTGTTGCCTGCTGCCTGAAGCGAAGATAGGAAAAGAACACCATCAACCACACCAGCAGCAAGCAGGATGACGCAATCGTCGTTGCCGCAATGAAGGTCTGGAACATATAGAGTTTGAAAAAGGCGAAAACCAGCAACGAGGCCGCCCCCGCCACCACCACCGCGATGCACGGCGCACCGCCACGCAAGTCCCCGAGCCGCCGCAAGCGCGATTCGGCACGCCCCAGGCTGAACAGCATCCGCGATGCACCATAAAGCTGGCTGTTGAGTACCGACAGCACCGCCACCGCAATCGCAAGGTTCATCCACTTGGCGGGTACACCGCTCTCTTTCAGAATGAAGGCGATCGGCGGCACCGAGAACGGCAGGATCCCCAACATGCTGACCGCGGCAGACACGACTACCATCGACAGCGCCAGGCCTACCAATAGCCAGGCCGTCGTGCGGATGACGCGCCGCAGGGTGCCGGGCGCGGCGGCCGGCTCACCGGCCGCCACCGCCAGGGACTCCATGCCGGCGTAACCCAGTACCGCCAGAATGAACGCCTCCAGAATGCCTTCCCAATAGAACAGTCCGCCGGCCGCCTGCAGGCTCTGCGGAACGGGAAGCTCGGCCTCGCTCTGGAAGAAAACGCGCCAGGCGCAAACCACGAAAAAAAGCAGGGCGGCGACCTTGAGCGTCGAGAGCGTGAACTCCAGACGGGCGAACCATTGCGCAGGCAGCAGGTTCACCCCGATGATCGCCATCAAACCAAGGACCGACACCAACGTCGAAGACACCCCCGGCAGCATGGGCGCCAGCGCGCTGCCCAATAGTTCCATTTCCGTGCCGATGATGCACAACAAACCGACCACATAGGCGCTACGCACCACGAACCCGCTGCCCGCTCCCAGATAGGCTTCGGCATAGGACCCGAATGCCCCGGGCATGGGATGCCGGGCTGCCATTTCCGACAGGCAGTAAGCCATGAGCAATACCACGACACTGGCGGCAAGGTAGCTGACCACCACCCCCGGCCCGGCCAGGCTCAAGGGGAAGCCCGCTCCCGTCATCAGGCCATAACTGATGATCGCGCCCACCGCAACCATGGCCAGTTGGTGCCGGCCGAACACCTTGGGCAACCCTGCCTCGCGCAGCCCGATTTCTTTGATGTCACGCATGCTGCGGTATCCCCTTTTGTCACTGCCAACGAAGTCAGTTCAAGACACATGCGGCAGGACCGCGCGCAGCCAACGCATCGCTCCCCTGCACCATCCCGTTCTGGTAGGCGAAGCGGAACAGATCCACATCACGCTGCAGGCCCAGTTTCTGCATAGCGCTGGACTTCTGCGTGCTGACCGTTTGCTTGGTGCGATTGAGCTGGCGGGCGATCTGCGTGACCGATGCGCCACTGACATACAGCCTCAGGACCTCGACTTCGCGTCGCGAGAGCGCCGGCAAGCCATTGTTTTCGGCATGTGCCTGCGCCTCGCGAGCCAGCAGTGGCGGTGCATAGACGTTACCGACATGCACCGCCTGGATCGCTGCGACGACCTGGCGCATGCTTTCGCTTTTGTTAAGCACCGACTTCACGCCCAGGCGCATCATCTCGAACACGATGGCGTCGTTATCGATCATGGTGAACACGATGATCTTGATCTTCGGGTAACGCCGGCGCACGTATGACAACATCCCCATTCCGTCGCCAAAACTGCCGCCCGGCATGCTGTAGTCGCTGAAGAGAATGTCGCACTGCTGGGCCGCAAGCAAGGCGAGCAGCTCGGTCGAATTCCTGGCCTTGCCGACAACACGCAAGCCTGGCACCTCCGACAGCCCGAGCTCCATGCCGCTCAGCAAAGCCGGATGATCATCGGCAAGTATCAAATTGATTGTCATGCAGACTCCCTATCGCGTCTGGAATGCAAGCCAGGATTGTTCGAATCTGAAATCCAGCCCTGGATTACTGTAGGCCATGCCAACCGGCATGTATCTCGTACTAGTTCGTGTCTCGGACCTGGCTTGATCTACACCAAATCTCCCCCACCTGGTCATGGCAACTCATCCCACGGCGGCCCTCCCTGGCAGGTCTTCTCCCTGCTGCGTTTCCGGCGGTACCGAGAACGTCCGTTGCAGATCCAGGCAGAAACGGGCAAACCGGGTTTGATGGCTTTGCATATCGCCTTGCTTCAGGGCTTGCGAGAGTTCGGCGCTCTGTTGCGCCAGCCATTCCATGCCGAATACGTTGAGCGCACCACGCAGGGCATGCAGCTCGGCCAGCAGGCGCGGCACATCGTTCATCTCCCAGGCCTCGCGCATCGCCTCCAGGCTCGCCTCGTTGGCCGTCTGGAAGGTCTGCCGCAGCTCTTCGGGCAAGGGTTTACCACCCAGCAAGTCGTCGCTCAGTTGCGGCTCTCCCACCACGGGTTGAACACCCGAGATCTGCGACAAGGCTCGCCCCAGTTCCTCCAGGGCCAGAGGCTTGCCCAGCACCTTGATGCGGGTATCGTGAGCAAACCTGCGGGTCTGCTGAGGCGTGACATCGGCCGTCACGACCAGGATCGGCAGCCAGGGATGCTGCTGGCGGACCCGGCGCACCAGTTCATAGCCATCCATGCCCGGCATGGAGAGGTCGGTCATGAACACTTCGCAGCCTTCGCGCTCCAACTGCCGCAAGGCCTGCTGCCCATCCGCAACGGCGCAGACCTGGCACCCCAGCAGGGTCAATTGCTCTTCCAGCAGACGCCGCGTCACAGGATGGTCTTCGACAACCAACACTTTCAGGGCCTGCCCCAAGCGGTAGCGCGGACGGGCCTGCATCGCGAGCTCGCGGCGCTGCAAAGCGAATTCCAGCGACAGCATCAACCCGCGCAGGCCAAAGATAGAAATACTGATCAATCGCCCCACCGCGACGGGTCGGCTCGGACCTTCGGCAGCGCAATCGATGACCCACTTGGAGTCTTCCACCAGGCGGTTTTCATGCTCGGCCTGGCAGGCTTCGCGCTCGCCCCAGAAAATGGTGGCTGCCGCCGTCTCAAGCGTTTCGGCGCTGACTTGCGAGGCATCGCTGAATACCTGCGGACGCAGCCCCCAGGCCGACAGCGCGCGCGCCAGATAGGCGCCGCCGTTTTCGGCCACCAGCACAACCTGCTCGCCGGCAAAGATCGGCATGGTGCCGGTGGGCGCGCCCTCCCCCAGTCCCAGGCGCAAGGTGAAGCAACTGCCCTGGCCCGGCTCGCTGGTCACCGAGATGTGGCCCCCCATGGCACGCGTCAGGCGGGCACACAGGGCCAGCCCCAGTCCGGTGCCGCCGAAGCGACGGTTGATGGTGGCGTCGGCCTGGCTGAAAGCCCGGAACAAGCCGGCGATCTGCTCGGGAGACAGCCCGATGCCCGTATCCTCCACCGACACCACCAATTGGCGACTGGCCGCCTCCAGCGCCAGGCGTAATGTCACCTTGCCATTGGCGGTGAATTTCAAGGCGTTGGACAACAGGTTGTTCAAGACCTGTGCCAGACGCGTCGGATCCCCTCGCATCGGCTGCGCCGGCCGCCAGCCGAACTCGCCTTCGAGCAGCAGCCCCTTGGCTTTGGCCAACGGTGCAAACATGATAAGGGCCCGTGCCGCCACCTCATGGACATCAAAGACCACCTGTTCGAGATGCAGCTCGCCGGCCTCGATCTTGGAGAAATCCAGCACATCACTGACCGTGCTCAGCAGGTCCTCCGACGCACTGCGTATCGTTGCCAGCCTGTCCCTTTGCACAGGATCCAACGTAGAGTGAGACAGCAGCTCCAGATTGCCCTGGATGGCATTGAGCGGCGTGCGGATCTCATGACTCATGGCCGCCAGGAAAGCGGACTTCGCGGCGTTGGCAGAGTCGGCCGCCTGCCGGGCTTCATGCAGCGCGCGCTCCACCTGCTTTTGGGCCGTTACGTCGGTGAATGCCGCGACCAGCACGTCCTCGCCCTTGTAACGGGCCCGCGCCAGGCTGACCGACAGATCCATGGGCGGGCCGGCACGCGTGGCCAGACTCAGCTCCAGATTGAGCGCAGCCTCGCCATCCTGCCCGGCACGTACCTCATGATGCAGGAACTGCGCGCAGAGTTCGGCCGACAGATTCCCGCCGGGCACCAGGGCGCGCGCTTCGACCTCCTCCATTGCCGTACTACGCAATAGCGGCTGGCCGGTATTGATCGCGATCAGACCCAAGCCAACTGGAGCCGTATCGACCAGCGCGCGGCTCAATTGTTCGCTCTCGAACACCAACTGCGATTGCGCCACCGCCGGCAGGAAGACCTTGCGCTTGAGCATCATCAGCAGCAGCCAGGCCACCCCGATGATCAGTAATGCGGTCAGGATCGAGGCCACGGCCGGGGCCGCCACGCCGGCCACGATATCCTGTCGCGACAGGGCATAGACCAGACGCCACGGCGTGGGCTCGAGCATCCAGCTCGACAACAGATAGCCGTCCGCATAGACACTATGGCGCTCCCGGCCCAAGCCCAGGCCATTGCCCTGAGCAATGTGTGCCAACGCCAGGGTTTCCGGATGCTCGTTGCCCATGCTGGGCAACACCAGTTCGCCATCCGGACTGAGGACAAGGTACTGCCCGCGCTTGGCATCCCAAGCCACCGTGGCCGCCAGCGTGCTCAGCGGCAGCTCGAACACCAGCGTGCCCAGCACCCGGCCCTCAAATCCCGTCACCGTGGTGATCGCGCTGATCACCCGCTGCCCTGTGACCGGACTGGTGTGCGGGATGACCCACTCGATCGGCGGCCCGCCCAGCATGAAGGGAATATCCTGGGGGGCAGGCAGATAGGGCACCACGCTTTCGCGCAACGCGTGCGCCGCCTTTGCACGGTCCGGCATGGCCACGTCATTCCAGCGCAGTCCCTGCCCCAGGGCCGTCGAGACCACGATCGGTCGCAAATCGCTGTCCAGCACATATACCGACAGCTCCGTGGCGCTGCGTACGCTGGCGACCGCTTCTGCCAGATTGCGATCTATCGGTTCGCCCGTGACCTGCTGCTCGACCGCCAGCACCGCCCAGCTGCTGGCAATGCTGCGCACGTCGCCGCGCATGGCAACGGCCAGACGCAGAATGCCATCTTCGGCGCGATGCGCCGACGCCGTCATCTCGTCCCGGGTCGCTGCGACATAGCTGCTCACCGTCGTCCATATCTGCAGGACACAGGCCAACACCACAAACATCGTGATCAGCGCGCCGCCACCCACCACCAACAGATGCTGATAGCGCCGTAAACGGATCAACATATCGTCCCGCAAGGCGTTCCTCCATCTGCGCTTTAACTGATTTCTCGCGGCTATAAGCACGCACCGGCCCCCGCGGCAGTCTTGACTGCACGCAGGAAACATTCGTCAAAGTTTTGATTGGCGCTTTATGCTGCCAGTTGAAAACAAACTGCCGAAAGCTGTTTTATTTTCTCTGACGGCGCCATTGGCTCCCCGCAGCGCGATCGCGCGGCAAAATAGACATGCGTTATGCCGGGCCAGCTTCCCCAGCCCTTCAGCTTTCGCCCGTCTGCCATAGACGGGAAATAGTCTTCCAAGGCTTTTTGCATATAGTCGATCGTTCTCAGACAGGTTTGTCCGAACGCATGGCTTAAAGGAATTCCGCGACATGCAATGACCGCGGCCTGCACATGCAACGAAAAACACAGTTGATACAGATAATACACAAGTCTCACGAGATCAACACAATTTGCCATTCGATTTAACTTAAATGTCTCAAAATCATAGGCATAAATTAATCCCGGATAATTTATTCCATCTTCAACAAGCAATATATTATTTTTCATACAAATTCTATTCCCAGCGCCCCGGAGGCACCGCCCCACACCAGAAAATGACATGAAATGCACATCAGAAAATAACCACTTCAATATCAATGTTATATTTTAGAGCGCATTAATAAAAACAAATTATTCATATAAAACATAGACTTGCAGAATCCGAATAAACCTTACTCTGGTGAGGGATATCGTCATATCTGCATTTGCGGAAACGCGTAACGATCTGCCTTGAAATCGTTAGACCGTGATCGCCACAGCATGCGAACCCAAGCCGGGCTAGCCTCCGGCATAAGTAAAATCAAGATCTACCGGTGTGCAAACAGTAAAACTCGAATAAATCAGGCACTAATTTCAAAACTTAAGCAATGAAACCAGATGTTTTTCATTTCGGCAGCAATGTTGCATTGCGATCCGATATTGCAAATATCGACTTATTCTTACATATCAGCATCAAATACATCGGCAATTTCAAGCAATTTATTGAATTCAATTTCCTGGTATTTCTATTTGCTACTTTCAAAATGTTGTAACAGAACGATGTGCCGCCCCTGTCGTCAGTCCGCAACGAACCGGGCACGCGAGCGCTTTTTTTGAAGTCTCTGCACAACATCCCGGTTGATCCGCGCCCCACTCGTCGCCCGCCCCCCGAGGCGTGGGGTTAGCCGCCCCCGCCCGGCAGACCAGAGGCTCGTCGCTTCCAGGGCGACGGAGACATATTGCAAAAAGCGCAACCATGCTGCCGGATATCCGGTACTCAGTGCGCCTCTCTCCTTTCGATTTTGAAAGCATGGCTATTAACAATTGGGCGCAAGGCCTGCACCGGCCTGCCACGGTATTGTTATAGAGTGGGTAATGATCGGTGCTACGGAAGGCTTAGGACAAAGCCGCGCAGCAGGATGGTCACAGCCCTGCATGACGCATGCCCCGATACACCGACAGCCCATATCGGATTGTCTTAGTCGAAGGAGGCGCAATTGGGAAACAGGAAATTCTTGTATTGGTTGGCCGGCGCTATTGTGATCATCGGCCTTATTCTCATGATTCCACCCTGGTAATAAAGCCGGCGGCGCCACGCCAGGCATCGCCTCGGGACGGTCCCAGGGGAACGGCCAGCGTCACCCTGATCAAGCCTTCGCCCAAGGCGTCCCACGCCCGGATATGAAGGCACCCGCCGCGACACCGATGAGAAGCCCGCCGGGCGCAACAGGACATCCCCGGCGGGCTCGGGGCTCGCGCCCGGCGATCACGCTGTCTTTTGAGCATAACAACGATTATCATTACGATCCTGCTCAACCTACCGCGACCGATGGAGCCCTCGACGTCCTCGCCTTCCCTGGCGCAGCTGTCTATTGCCGACCTGCACGACTTCGGCGACCGCTTCGGTATTGACTACCATTTCCCCAGGCAACCTGGCGCGGCGCGCCACGCCGCCGTGCTGCGCGGCAGCGTCCAGGAATTGACGCTCTCATCCGGACTGCACGCGACACATTCCCGCCTGGACGTGCTGCGACCCTACGAAACACGCTCGACCGGCCACACGCAGTGTTTTCTCCTGGTGATCCTGCAGGGCTGCGTGCAACTGGAAATCGCCTCCCGCCAGTATCGGGCGCAGGCCGGCACGGCACTCATTGCCCGGCTGGACGGCCATACCGCGCTCCGTGCCGTCCATGACGGCGGCCAGCACCTGCAAACCCTGACCCTCGCCCTGGATAGCCGCCAGGGTGCCGACGGCGGCCGCTGGCGTGACGTTGTCCTACCGACGCAACCCTTGTGTCATTGCTGGCCCGTTCCCGCGGCATTGCTGCAGTCGCTGCGGCATTGGCAGGCGCGCCAGACGCCGGGCGGCCAAGCACAGCGGCTCATGCTGGAGGGCCTGGCCCTGCAACTGCTCGCCCACGGCCTGGATGCCGCCTCCCCTGCCGAGCCGTCCAGCCTCTCTCCTGCCGAACGTGAACGCCTGGAAGCCATCCGCTTCCAACTCGACCATGCCCCCGCCCAGGACTACACCGTAGAGCAGCTGGCTGATCTGGCCGCCATGAGCGTCAGCAGCTTTCGCAGCAAATTCCGGTTCCTGTTTGGCGCACCGGTGTTCCATTACCTGCGCGAACAACGCCTGGCCCTGGCCAGTCATTACCTCCAGCAAGGCTATTCGGTGCAACAGGCGGCCCATCTGTCCGGCTACGGCCACGCCACCAATTTCGCCACGGCCTTTCGCAGACGTTACGGCATCTCTCCCAGCCGTCGCCCCTGAATGAGGCCGGCATTGCCGGCTCGCATACGCAATCCACCCGCTTGCATAGCCCGCTGCACGCAGAAGCAGCAATAATTCTCATTTGCATAAATTCGAGAGCTGGAAACCATGATTGCGCAGCACCGCAGCCCGTTCCGTCTGGCTGTCACCTTTCTGGCCACAGGTATGGCGGCAGCCGCCCACGCCCAGCCGACGCCTCCCTCCCCGAGCGACGACACCCCGACCCTCGGCGCCGTCCGCGTCAGTGCGCAGCAAAGTGCCACCAAGCTGCTGACACCCTTGGTCGAAACCCCCCAGGCCGTGTCCGTCATATCCCAGGCACAGATGCAAGAGCAGGGTGCCGTCAGCGTTCAACGGGCCGCCTCCTACACTCCTGGCGTCTTCAGCAACCAGGTGGGCGCCTCGAATCGTTTCGACTATCTGGTGCTGCGCGGTTTCTCCGACGGCAGCCTGGGCAATACCTATCTCAACGGCCTGAAGATCCTGGGCGATACCAATTCGCACAGTTCGCTGGTGATCGACCCCTGGTTCCTGGAGAGCATCGAGGTCGTGCGCGGCCCGGCCGCCGTGCTCTATGGCCAGTCCTCGCCCGGCGGTATCGTGGCCTTGCAGACCCGCAGGCCCGAGTTCGACGCCTTCGGCGAAGTTGAGATCGGCATCGGCAGCAACCGGCAGCGCTACAGCGCCTTCGATCTCAACAACACCGCCGCCGATGGCCGACTCGCCTGGCGTCTGGACGGCAAGGCCCGGGGCAGCGACACCCAGGTCGACAAGGTCAAGGAAGAGCGCTACGTTCTGATGCCGTCGCTCACCTGGAATGTGACGCCCGACACCACGCTGGATCTCATGGCCTACCTGCAGCGCGAGCCGGAAGGCGGCTACCATTCCGGCCTGCCCTATGAGGGCACCGTTGTGCCGCACAATGGCCGCAGGCTCTCGCGTTCCTTTTACGAAGGCGAGCCGGGGCATGAAGGCTTTCGCCGCAACCAGACCCTGCTTGCCTATGCCCTGGAACATCGTTTCAGCGACACGGCGGCGTTTCGCCAGAATGCCCAGTACCTCCAGTCCAGCGTCAAGCTGGACCAGGTCTACGCCTATGGCTGGGCCTCGCCCACCGAACTGACCCGCTATTACTCCGGCAGCGACGAAAGCCTGCACGCCTTCACCATCGACAACCAGCTCGAAGTGAGTTTCGATACTGGCTCCATCACCCATCGCGTTCTCACCGGGCTGGATTATCAACAACGCAAGAACGATGTCGACTGGCCGTCCGGCGCCTTCCCCGCCATCGACGCCTTCAAGCCTGTCTATGGTAGCGGACCGAGCGCCCTCTACCCGCCGACTCGTGAACGCCACAAACTCAAACAGACCGGCCTCTACATCCAGGACCTGATGTCCTGGGATCAATGGCGCCTGACCCTGGGTGGACGCTATGACAGCGTCGATATCCGCAGCACCAACCTCGATACCGGCCTGAACAGCACCCTCAAGGATCACCAATTCAGTGGGCGCGCGGCCCTGCTTTACCTGTTCGACAATGGCGTAGCGCCCTATGTCAGCTACTCCACCGCCTTCACCCCCACCAACTTCGTCGATGCCGGAGGCAAGCTGCTCAAGCCCATGGAAGGCGAACAATGGGAGGCCGGGCTGAAGTACCAGCCCGCAGATAGCCGCGACCTGTACGCCCTGTCGGTCTTCAGCATCGAGCAGAAAAACGTCGCTACCAAGGAACAGCCCACCGACCCCTATCGGGCAGTGGGAAAGATCCGCTCACGGGGCCTGGAGGCCCAGGCCGACACCTGGCTCACCCGCCAGTTCCGCCTGCAGGCCAACTACAGTTACAACGATATCCGCTACACCCGCAGCGACGACGGCAATCAGGGCAAGCGCGCCGTCTATGCCCCCCGGCACATGGCCAATCTGTGGGCCGACTATCACCACAATGGCCGCCTGCAAGGCCTGAGTACCGCCCTGGGTGTGCGCCATGTCGCAGGCCTTCAGTCCGACCGGGCCAACACCCACACCCTGCCCTCGTACACTCTCGTCGATCTGGCCCTGGGCTACGATTTCGCCAACCTGGGCGCCAAAGGCCTGAGCGCCCGGCTCAATGTCCTGAACCTGTTCGACAAGAAATACGTCGCGGCCTGCAACTCGCTGGAGTTCTGCTACTTCGGCGCCGAACGCAGCGTCACTCTGAACGTGAACTACAAGTTCTGACGTCACCGCCGACCCACGCGGCACGAAAAAGCCCGGCCCGGAATCGCTTCCGGGCCGGGCTTTTCCTTCTCTGCCCCACCAGTGACAGATGAACGGGAAGATCAGACGTTGAACAAGAAGTTCATCACGTCGCCGTCCTGGACGATATATTCCTTGCCTTCGGCGCGCATCTTGCCGGCTTCCTTGGCGCCCTGCTCGCCCTTGAAGGCGATGAAGTCTTCGTAGGCGATGGTCTGGGCACGGATGAAGCCGCGTTCGAAGTCGGTATGGATCACGCCGGCGGCTTGCGGGGCGGTGGCGCCGATGGCGACCGTCCAGGCGCGCACTTCCTTGACGCCGGCCGTGAAGTAGGTCTGCAGGCCAAGCAGTTTGAAGGCGGCGCGGATCAGGCGATTCAGGCCCGGCTCTTCCATGCCCATGTCGGCCAGGAAAGCCTGGCGGTCTTCGTCGGGCAGATCCACGATCTCGGATTCGATGGAAGCGCAGATGGCGACCACCGGCGCATTGCGCTGGCTGGCGAACTCGACCAGACGGTCCAGCATGGGGTTGTTCTCGAAGCCGTCGTCGCTCACGTTGCCCACATACATGGCACGCTTGGCAGTGATGAAGCACAGCGGCTTGATCAGGGCCATGTCGTCATCGGACAGCCCCAGCGAGCGCACCGGCTTGGCTTCGTTCAGGTGGGCGATGACCTTCTCCAGCACGCTCACCAGGCGCTGCGCTTCCTTGTCGCCCGAGCGGGCCGTCTTGGCATGACGGTGCAAGGCTTTCTCGGCGGTCTGCAGGTCGGCCAGGGCCAGTTCGGTTTCGATGACTTCGATGTCGGCAATAGGGTCGACCTTGCCGGCCACGTGCACGACGTTGGGGTCTTCGAAGCAGCGCACCACGTTGACGATGGCGTCGGTTTCACG
>JAEWJD010000270.1 GCA_023386765.1 Pseudomonadota bacterium
GCCGATTCTCCGGCCCAATCAAACTTGGCGAGCATGCTTCGATACGCCCAAACTGCGTCACCCGATTCGTTCTCCCTACTCGCCAAGCGCGGGGCACGCCTGCTCGCCTCGCTGGGTTGCCTGGCCGTGCTGGCCGGCTGCGCCAGCAGCGGAACCCAGAAATCTGCGGCTTTCGTCTCCGATACCGACGACGCGCGCGCCGAATGGCTCGCCGCCTCCGATGATCCCATCGGCATGCTGGTGTCGCGCAGCTCGCTCAAGCGCGATCGCAGCAACGGCCAGGGCCTGAAAGCCTCGTTCGGCGGCGACGCCCTGCTGGCTGAGGCCATGAACCAGCTCGGAGTGCGCTACCGCTTTGGCGGCACCACGCCTGACAGCGGTTTTGACTGCAGCGGGCTGATCCTCTATTCGGCCGAACGCTCGCTGGGTCTCAAGCTGCCCCGCAACGCCGCCGAAATGGCCCGCCAATCGCAAGTCATCGACCGCAAGGAGCTGCGCCCCGGCGATCTGGTGTTCTTCAACACGCTCGGCCGGCGCTACTCGCACGTCGGCATCTACATCGGCGAAGACAGCTTCATCCACTCGCCCAGCTCCGGCGGGGTCGTGCGCATCGAGAAGATGACGGTGGCCTACTGGAACAAGCGCTATAACGGTGCCCGGCGCGTCGTGAAGGACAACCGCCTGGCCTCGGCCCAGACCGGCGACTGAACTACCGCCTTGCTCCCCTGGCCCGCTTTTATTTCTGCCGCGACGGAATAAACCGGCGCAACTGACCGTCTGCCTCCATGACCGCCTGTGCCAACCGGCAACAGGGTTCACCTCTTGTCAGGAGTCATGATGAAAAAGATGCTGCGCCTCGCGACCATTGCACTGCCCCTGGCCTTGCTGGCCGCCCAGAGTCACGCTGCCGCGCTCGACCAGGCCCAGGCGCGCCTGAAGGCCATCGCCGCCAACGATCTGCCCGCCGTGATGGCCGAGTATGGCGCCCAGCCACGCTTCGAGTGGGTCGGCGGCCCGCTGGATGGCAGCTACGCCGATTCCCAAGCCATCCATGCCGTATGGCAACGCTTTTTCGCTGCCCAAGGACCGCTCAAGGTCACCGTGGGAACGATCGACGAAGCCGCCAACCCCAAGGGAGCGACCGTCAGCGCCGACCTGCTCCTGGAAGGCAAGTCCGCCCTGACGCTGCGCTACGTCCTGACCTACCGTGATGGCAAACTCGTCAACGAGGTCTGGCAGGTCGCACCGCGCGCCGGCTTGACGGCGCCGCGTTGATCCCCAGCCGGCGCCATGCCTACGCTCTCGGTAGACCGGCTGCTGGACTGGGTTCCCCGGCTCAGGCGCTATGCGCGCGCGCTGGCGCGCCGGCAGGAAGACGCCGACGACCTGGTCCAGGACACGCTGGAGCGTGCCTGGGCCAAGTCCGCGCACTGGCCCCAGGTCAGCGACATGCGCGCCTGGCTCTTTACCTTGATGCACCATCTGCATGTCGACCGCGCACGCCGCCCCGGCCTTGCCACCGTTCCCTGGGATGACAGCGGCGCTGAAAACGTCAGCGGCCCGACAGCGCCGGACTCCGGCCTGCAGTTGCTCGACCTGGATCAGGCCCTCGCGCAACTGCCCCCCGATCAACGTGAGATCCTGCTCCTGGTCGCACTGGAAGACCTGAGCTATGCGGACATCGCCCGCCACCTGGACATTCCCCTTGGCACTGTCATGTCGCGCCTGTCGCGCGGACGTGAACGCCTGCGCCAACTGATGGACGGTACGCGTCCCGCTGCAACGATGCGAGTCGTGAAATGACCCTTGACGCCAAGCCCTCCCCGATTACCGAAGACGATCTGCATGCCTGGGTCGACGGGCAGCTGGATCCGGCCCGGGCCGATGCCCTGCAAGCCTATCTCGCCGCGCATCCCGACCAGGCCCGCCGCGTGCAGGCCTGGCAGGCTCAACGCCAGGCCCTGCGCGCCCGCTTCGCCGGCGTGCTCGAAGAACCCATTCCCGAACGCCTGCGCGAGGCGGCCCGCCCGCCGCGAGCGCCCGGCGCTTCGCACGGGTTATGGCGGCTTGCCGCCTGCCTGCTCATTGCCTTGGCCGGTGGCCTGCTGGGCTGGGGCCTGCGGGCGCAATGGCCGCAACCGACCCAACTCGCCAGCGCGGTGCCAACCGCCCCCGGCGCCTTCGCCCTGCGCGCCGCCGTCGCCCACACCGTCTATGTGCCGGATATGCGCCGTCCGGTCGAGATTTCCGCCGACCACGAAGACCAGCTGGTCACCTGGCTGTCCAAACGCATGGGTGCGCGCCTGACGCCACCCAAACTGCAGGCGTTGGGCTATCACCTGGAAGGCGGCCGGCTGCTGCCCGGTGGCCAGGGGCCGGTGGCACAGTTCATGTACGAAGATGCCGCCGGCATGCGCTTGACGCTCTATGTCACCAACGAGGACATCAACAAGCCCGCCCGAGGCACACCCACCACGTTCCAGTACACCCATGACGGCGCCGTCAACGTTTTCTACTGGATCGAAGACGGCTTCGGCTACGCCCTGTCCTCATACGCCGGCCGCAGCGAGCTGGCGCGGATCTCGGCCGAGGTGTACCGTCAACTGAACCCTGCCCCTGCCCTGCCCGGTGACGTCACGGCCGGCTGAAGCGGCCCGCCGGCGGCGATCGGCAGCACGGATTAGAATGACGCCGGCGCGCCTGGCCTGGCCGGGCGCGCCCTCCCGTCACAAGGCTTGCACCGATGTCCAAATCAAAAATCACAGGCTTGCTGTGGCCCGCCGTGCTCTGCACGGTCAGCGTGCTCGTCTATACCCTCCATGCCGACCTGTTCCGGCGGTTTCTGCCGGGCTGGAGCCCGGAAGCCTTCCGGCGCGTCAGCGCCGCCCTGAGCTTCTACGCCTTTGCCTGGCTGGTCGGACGCATGGCCACGGCCACCCTGACACGCCGGGCGCGGCGCAAGCGCAAAACCCCCCGCCTGCTGCGCGAGCTGATCACCGCCTCGCTGTTCGCCGTGGCAACGGTGGCCGCCATCGGCCTGCTGCTGGGTCAGACCGCCGGCGGCATCATCGCCAGCTCGGGCCTGATCATCGCCATCCTGGGGTTCGCCATTCGCAACGTGCTGGCCGACGTGCTGGCCGGGATCGCCATCGGCGTGGAGGCGCCTTACCGCATCGGCGACTGGGTTGGCTTCGATGCCACCACGCGGGGCCGTGTCACCGAGATCGGCTGGCGCACCACTCGCATCCTGACACCCAACGGCACGTACATGATCCTGCCCAACAGCCAGATCTCGCGGCAGATGCTGACCAACTACAGTGCGCCCCGCAAGCAATACCAAGGCGACCTGGAAATCGTGCTGGGCCATGACATCTCCATCGCCGATGGCAAGCTGCTGCTCTACGAAGCCGCCTTGAACAGCATGCCCAAGGCGGGCCTTGATCCGGACCAGACGCCACGCGTACGCGCCATTGCCTATGCCGCCGAAGGCGTGACCTACCGCATCAAGTACTGGGTGCCCCAGTTCTCCGACAGCACCGACTGCCGGGACGCCATCCTGATCGCCATCGACGAGGCCGTCCGGGCGCGCGGCCTGCGCCTGCCGTGGCTTGATCCGCGCTACCCCATCGTCCCTGCGAACCCCCCGGAAACCTGAAAAAAAAACCTCCCTTGCGGGAGGCTTTGTCATTGACCGGGCGGCCGATCGCCGCTGTTTCAGCGTTGGCCGGAACGGCCGGCTGTGGCACCGGTGACATCGTGACGACATACGCCGCCAGGAAAAATACGGGCTGGCTGGATCCTGTCAGTGGCGTGTGAGCGGCTTTTCATAGGCCTGCTTCTCACAAGCCTTGGTGCACAGCCCGCATTGCAGCAGCGCCTGCTGCATGCTGCAGACCGAGCGGCGACAAGCCACGACCTTGATCCCGCCACGCTGCGCCGCGTTACGGAAGGTCTTCATGACGTTATGCCCCAGGAAATCCGTCAGCAGAATCACCAGTTGGGTACCGGTGGGCAACTGCAGGGTTTTCTTCTGATGCGAAGGATCACGCCCACTGATGTGATGCGTAATCGAAATATTGTGTCCTTTCAGCAGATCCGGGATGTTGCCCAGACGATCTGCACCGACCACTACCGCGCTCAAGCCAGCCACCATGATTTACCTCATTGGTTGTTGCGTATGCGGTAATGATAATGATTCCTATTGATTAGTCAAATCAAATGAGAGTCATTCCCATTTTATTCTTTCAATGGGATCGAGCCGGCGCATAGTTTCCCGAATCGGCGGCTCAGCGTCCCCCCGCCTGCACGGCCTCGTTGACGACCTGGCGGGTAAGCTGCGGCGCCAACATCTCCAGGAAGGTGTAGATGTAGTCGCGCAGGAACACCCCGGACTTGACCCCCACGCGTGTCGTATGTGTGCCGAACAAATGCCCGACCGGCAGGCCCACCAGGTTGCTGTCGCGCCGCGGATCGTAGGCCACGCCGGCGATGATGCCGATGCCCAGGCCCACGTCGACATAGGTCTTGATCACGTCGGCATCGATGGCTTCCAGCACGATATCGGGATGGATGCCCTGGTTGGCGAAGATCTCGTCGATCGTGCTGCGGCCCGTGAAGGCACGGTCATAGGTCACGATGGGAAATTCGGCCAGTTGCGCAAGAGTCAGGTTGCGGGCCTGTGAGGACTTCAGTTCAGCCAGAGGATGGTCCGGCCGTACCACCACGGTATGTTCCCAGGTATAGACCGGCAGCGTGGCCAGGCCCGGCGTCAGGGCCAGCGACTCGGTCGCCAGCGCCAGATCGGCCTGTTCGTGCAACACCATCTCGGCGAGCTGCGCCGGGCTGCCCTCGGCCAGCGACAGGTGGACCTTGGGAAACTGCTGGCGAAACGCCGGGATCACACGCGGCAGCAGGTAGCGGGCCTGGGTGTGCGTGCAAGCGATAACCAGGCCGCCCTCGTCGCGGCGGGCGAACTCATCGCTGACTTTCTTCAGGTTGTCGACCTCGCGCATGATACGGTCGATGACCTGCGAAACGGCCAGCCCCGGCTTGGTGAGGCCCTTGATGCGCTTGCCGTGACGCTCGAAGATCTTGATGCCCAGTTCATCCTCGAACTCGATGATGGCCTTGGATACCCCCGGCTGGGAGGTATAAAGCATCCTGGCGGCTTCAGTCAGGTTGAAGTCGCGGCGTATCGTTTCCCGCACGAATCGGAATTGCTGAAGGTTCATGTCCGTAATTCCCCTTGCCTTGTGATGCACCTGATTATAAGTAATATAAAACAGTGTCCATATAACTTATTAGAATATGTTTAGTCGCCAGAATACGGGCTGGGACAGGCTGCCGCTTCGATTACTATGCCTTGACTCCGGCGACGGATATCCGAATTTGTTTTCTTTTCTCAGGCTGCCATGCACGAAGACATCGCGACCCTCGTCAAGGACTCTCTGGCCAAGGCCAGGAAGCAGATCGGGCACGCCAATGTGCTGATCGCCGGCAAGACGGGCGTGGGCAAGAGCACGCTGGTCAATGCCATTTTCCAGGGCGAGCTGGCCACCACCGGCATCGGCCGGCCGGTCACGCAGAATACGCGCGAGTACCGCAAGGACGGCATTCCGCTGACCATCATCGATACCAAGGGCATCGAGGCCGGCGCCTATCAGCAGACCCGCAGCCAGCTCGAAGACGCGCTCAGAACCCGCAACGCCTCGCGCGACGCCGGCCAGCACGTGCACGTGGCCTGGCTGTGCATCGCCGAGGACTCGCGCCGGGTGGAACAGGCCGAGATCGATCTGCTGGCGCTGCTGGAGCAATACCGCATCCCGACCGTGGTGGTCATCACCAAGGCGCGTAGCGACAATGGCTTTCGTGCCGAAGTCGAGAAGCTGCTGCCCGGCGCCCGCCAGTTTGTCCGGGTGCGCGCGCTGCGCGAAGAGTTCGATGACGGGCCGGTGCTCGAACCGATGGGCTTGCGCCAGCTGGTGGAGGTCACCGCCCAGCTTTTTCCTGACGGCCACAAAAATGCCTTTGTGGCCGCCCAGAAAGTCGATCTGCAGCACAAAGTCGAACGCAGCCACGTTGCCGTAGGCACTGCAGCCCTGGCTGCCGGCACCGTGGGCGCCACGCCCATTCCGTTTGCCGATGCGGTCGGCATCATTCCCGTACAGGTCACCATGATCGTGACCATTTCAGGCATCTTCGGCCTGAAACTCTCGGAGTCCTTCGTGACCACGCTGGTGGCCACGGCCGTCACCACCGTCGGCGGCACCCTGGCCGGCCGCGCGGCCCTCGGCACGCAGCGGAAGCTGATCCCCGG
>JAEWJD010000090.1 GCA_023386765.1 Pseudomonadota bacterium
CTCCGCGACCCGGTGGCCGGGGATCTCATGCACCAGCCGGCAGCCCTGTTGACGGGCGTGGTGGTCGGCGCGGGCATAGAGCGCCTTTCCGCTGAGCCCTTCCAGCCAGTCCAGCCGCGTCAGCCGGAAGACTTCGCGGGCCGCCGCGGCGCAGCGCAGGTGGGTGGCGTCCCGGCCCAGCACGAAGGTGTCGCCGTAGTCACCCTCGTAGCCGTCCCAGACCGGGCCGATGTCCAGAACGAAGAGGTCTTTTTCTCCCAGGCGGCGCTGGAAATCGGTGGGATGGACTGCGGGCGATTGGCTGTCGGGGCCAAAGCGTACATACGTGGGGTGCCAGTTATGGCTCGAACCCATATGGCGCAGATGGGCGTCGGCCGCCGTGATGGCTTGGCGGGTGGTCATGCCGGGATGAATCAGGGCGGCGATCTCGTGCACGGCCCGCATGGAACGAGCCCGTGCGCGCAGGATGCCGTCCAGGGTGAAGGCAGGGCCGACCTGCTCCCAGGGGTGCAAGGGAGTGGGCGAGGCCGGGCCGCCCGGCAGGAAGGCTTCGCTGAAAAAACGTTCGTGGGGCAGACCGGCGGCGCTCAGTTGCTGCCGGGCTGCCTGCACCATGGCTGGGTTGCCGCAGGCGAACACCATCGTGCGTGACCAGTCGTGGCCGCCGTCCAGGGCGCGTTGTTGCACATAGGCCGGGGAATCTGCTGCCGGGCCGGACAGCACGGCCTCCCAGCGCAGGCCTGAGTGCTTGCCCTGCAAGGCATCCAGGCGTTCTGCCGCATAACAGTCGGCTGACTCGCGCCCGCCCCAGTAAAGGGTAATGTGCTGCGTCTGACGTTGTTGCAAGGCCGCCATCAGGATGGGGAACACCCCGGCGAAGCCCGTACCGGTTGCCAGCAACACCAGATGGTCCACGCCTTGCGGCCAGCTTCCCCGAGGCCAGACGCAATGGCCTTGCGGGCCCTCCAGCGCCAGGGTGTCACCTTCCCGAAGGGCGGGCAGCAAACCGTCGGTAAACGCCCCGCCTGCCTGACGGCGGATGTGGAGCTCCAGCGATGCGGCATCGCTGGCCTGCGGCAGGTTGGCGATCGAGAAGGCACGCCGCTGGCCGTCCGGCAGGCATAGCCGAACATGCTGGCCTGGCTGGTGCGGGAAGTCTGCCTGTTGCGGCAGCGTCAGCACGAGCCGGGTCACGTCCGCACTGAGCGGCAGGCGCGCAGCCACGCGCGCGGTGAACCGCTGCGGCGCGGCTTGCGGCTGCCAATGGGGAAAGCGCAGCCGCAGGTCGCTCAGGGCGCGGCATTGGCACAGCAGCAATTCGCTGGAAGCCACAGGGTAGCTGCGCTCGTGGGCGGGCGTGAGCCGCTCGAAGTCGCCTTCCAGCACCTCGGCGCGGCAGGAGCCGCATTCGCCGCGTTGACAGGAGAACGGTACGGTCGCGCCGCTGGCCAGGGCGTCTTGCAGCAGGCTCGATGCGCCGGCGCTGGTGAACGTGCCGTGTTCCAGGGTGATGCAATGGGCAGGGGGTGGGGCTTGCGTCATGGCGCGGTGTCCGGGCGGGAATAACGGCGCCAATGTAGCGATAGAATGGCCTCTCAAGATAGGGCCATATTATTGAAAATGAACAAGCCACTTTCCTCGCCAGGGCGCAGCGCCGCGAGTCTTGATTTGCCCTTGGGGGCCCCGCGGACGGGAGAGTCCAAGCAGAGCTGGGTGTACCGTGAGATCCGTCAGCGCATCTTGCGCGGCCTGTTGCCCGCCGGTACGCGCCTGCCTTCTACGCGCAGCCTGGCGCAGGCCTGGTGCGTGGCACGATCGACGGTCGAGGCGGCCTACGATCAGTTGCGCAGCGAGGGCTACAGTGCCGGTTCCGTCGGTTCCGGTACCTATGTGGCGGCGGTGATTCCCGATAATTTCTTCCACCGTGGCGTGCCGGGCGAGGGCAGGCAAGGCAAGGAGGCGAGCCTGTCGGCGCGGGGTCGCGAGCGCAATCCGCGCGGCGCCGATGCGGCGCTGTTTCCCATGATGGCCTGGGCACGCGCATTGGCCGCCGGCGCTCGCCAGGCCACGCCAGCGCAGTTGGCGATCGACGACGCTCAAGGCTGGCGCGGTCTGCGTGAACAGATTGCGCGCTATCTGGGGGCGGCGCGCGGCATCCATTGCGATCCGGATTGCATTGTCGTGTTGGCCGGCATCCGGGATGGACTGGACCTGAGTGCGCGCTTGCTGCTCACGGCAGGGGATAAGGTGCTGGTTGAAGATCCTGGTTATCTCACTGCCTATCCGATTTTCAGTCGCTACACCGACCAGGTGCTGCCGCTGGCCATCGACGCCCAGGGGTTTCCGGTGGCTGCGGCCAGACGCCAGCGTGGCGTCAGGCTGGTGCATGTGACGCCTGCCCATCAGTCGCCCACCGGAATCACCATGCCGGTGTCGCGCCGCCTGGAGTTGCTGGCCTGGGCTGAACAGCAGGGTTGCTGGATTCTCGAAGACGATTACGACAGCGAATTCAATTACGAGGGGGCGCCCCTGGCAGCCCTCAAAAGCCTGGATGCCGGTGAGCGGGTCATCCATTGCGGCAGTTTCAACAAAACGCTCTACAACGCTCTGCGCATCGGCTATGCCGTCGTGCCGGGAACGCTGGTCGAGCGCTTTGTCCAGGCGCGCCGGGACACCGGGCGGGCTGCCAGCATCATCGAGCAGATGGCCTTGGCCGAACTCCTGCGCAGCGGCGGCTTTGCGCGGCACGTACGCAAGGCCCGCAATGTCTATGCCCGGCGTCGCGATCAGGTACTGCAGTGCCTGCGCCAGGCCGTGGGCGAGGCCAGCCTGCGTGTCAGCGGCGCGCAGGCTGGTTTTCATTTGGTGTGGTGGCCGCCGCCCGGCTGGGATGTCACGGCGTTGCTGGGTGATCCGCGTGCGGCCGAGCTGGGCCTGCGGCCCATCACGGCTTTCAGCCGCCGGGTCCAGACCGAGCCCGGCATCGTGATCGGCTTCAGCGCCCTGGATGACACGGACATGGAAACGCTGGCTGCCTGGCTGGCGCAGAACTGATGACGTCGTTGGCCGGATTGCCGCGTGCCTGGCGGCCTGAGTAGAATTGCCGCTCCTGTCCCGCATCCCCCCTCATGAAGCCATCCTCCTGCAGAGGTCCCGTGGTCACCCCGACGCAAAACAACCGCCGTCCCTGGTATGTCAGTCTTCTGGCTTTCGTGCTGTTGTGTATCAACGGCGGTCTTCTCATCGGGAGAGGCTTGCCCACGCTCTGGCTGGGGCTCACCCATGAGGGGTCTGTCTATGTGTTCCTCTTGGTGGTCATGCTCAACGTGATCTGGCTGGCGAACGCGGTGGCATCGGTTGGCGTATTGCGCGGCGCGGCCTGGGCGCGCACGCTGCTGGTGGCGGGGGTCTTTGCTTTGTGGCTGGTGACGTCCGCCGACATGCCGGATCCCTCGGTGGGTCAGATCGCCTTGCGCCTGTTTATCTACGCGCTGGTGCTCTGGCCTTTGTTCACCGCCAGGGCCAATGCCTATTTCCGGGGCGCGCGGAAACCCGCGTCGGCGTAGGCCCTGCCGCCGGACGGTGTCCCCGAGGGGGCAAGCGGCCCGATGCCGCCTGGCCGCTCAGGTCGGCGCGTCGTCGATCCGCCGGATTGCCAGCCGTAAGGCCTGAGCCGGTCGCAGGGTGATGTTGAGTACCGGGCGTGGAGGCGGTGCATCCTTGCAGACGGTAAATTCAAAGCGTTGCAGCAGCAAGGCAGCGAGGAGCCCCATCTCCGTCATCGCGAGATGCTGGCCGAGACACACCCGCGGGCCGGCACCGAAAGGAAAGTAAGCGCCACGCGGTATGTCCGGTGCCTGTTTCGCAAAACGCTCGGGCCGGAAGCGCTGCGGGTCGGGGAAACTGCGGAGATCGCCCTGAATGGCCTGCACCGGGATCATGAACAGCGTGCGCGCCGGGAAGGTCCAGCCGCCCAGGCGCAGGGAGCGTGTCGCGCGGCGGCTCATCAGCATCGGCGCGGCCGGGTAGAGGCGCATGGTTTCCTTGAGCGTCTGGAACAGATAGCCGGCATGCTGCAGGGCATCGATGGTTGGCATATCCGGCGCCAGTGCGGAACGGACGGTGGCGCGGGCGCGGGCTTGTGCGTCCGGGTTGGCGGCCATGCACCATGCCCACCATGTCAGGGTCGCTGCCGTGGTTTCGTGGCCGGCGAGAAACAGGGTCATGCATTCGGCGCGTACGTCGCGCAATGATGATGCCGAGAAATCCGGGCGAGACGCCAGCAGGCGACTCAGCAGGTCTTGCGGCCAGGCGTCGCGAGCGACGGCCAGGCGCGCCTGTACCTGTTGGTCGATCATTGTCTGCAAAAACAGTCGGGCTCGCCGTTGCCGGTGTTTCCATGGCAGCCAGTCCGGCAGGCTTGCCGGCGCATAGAACGCGGCGTGGGTGCTGGCGCTGGTGATGCGAACCGCTTGCTCGATGGCGCTGGCGTCTTCGTCGTGGCTGCCGGAAAACACCATCCGCAGGATGACCTCCATGGTCATTTCCGCCAGGCGGCTTTCGATGGGCCAGTGGGCGTGCGTCCGTGGCCAGCGGGCCAGCGACTGTGCGGCCGTTGCGGTGATCAAGGGCGCGAAGGCCTGAACCGCCTTGGGCGCGAACCCAGGGTTCAAGGCTTGCCGGCGGCTGCGCCAGGCATCGCCTTCCGTGGTGAGCACGCTTTGTCCGTGGATCTGCGCAAACGCGCGCACGCCACGCTCCCAGCGGATCAGCGCGTCATGCTCTTCAAGCAGCAGTTCGCGTACCAGCTGCGGGTCGTACAACACCACGGCGTGCTCGGGCCAGATACGTAGATGCACTAGGTCTCCATGGCGCTGCTGCCAGGCAGCCAGCGCGCCGGGCAGGTCGCGCGCCATCGGGCCGAGCAGTCGCCAGCCCGCCAGGCCGGGTCGTGGGCCGGGAGGCCAGGGGCCGGCCTGGGTGTCGGTGCCGGATCGGCTCTCGGAAGCGGGGCGGTGTACAGGGCAGCGGGGCATGAGCGTGGAATCCATGTGATGTTGACCCGATTCTGCCGCGTGCTGGCGCCGCTTTCTTGAACCCAAACGACATCGTTATGCACCCTATACTTCCTCTCCATGAGCCTTGTTTCTCCCTGCCTGAGTTGCCCCGATCCGTGGGCCCGAGCGCCCATGGCCGGGCAGGGCGGATCGCGGCCGCGTGCGCGGTTGCTCCTGCCGCCGGCGGGTCTGCAGGGAGCGGTTGTGGCGATCATCCTTCGCGACACGCGCGGATTTACCTTGAGCGATGCGCAGAGGCTGACCCATCTGCCGGCATCCGCGCTGGTCAGCCTGTCGTGGTGCGAGGGCGCCGAGACCGGGCGGATCATCGGCCATGCGCAGGGTGTTGAATGGCAGCGTTACGGGGCCGGCCTCATCCTGTCGGGCAGCCAGGCGCGCCCGACGGTCAGTTGGGCACAGGGCAGCGGCCGGGCCGCGATGATCTGTTTCCATGCGCAGGCGGCGCAAGCCCTGTTTCAACTGGATCTGGCCGCGATCCAGGATGCCAGTGTCGATGCGCGCGCCGCGCTGGGCGACAGCTGGTTCGACTGTCTTGGCGCTCTGGCTGCGGCGCAGACGGATGAGGCCATTCGATTGGCGCTGCAGCAGCATCTGGTGCCGCGCTGGCAACGTCTGGTGGATCACGGACGGCCGGTGCCTTTGTTGCGCACGGCCGGCCGTGAGTGGGCCAGGAGGCTGGCCTGGCTGGCGCGCGACTGGCGCCGCACGCACAGCCCGCGCCACGTCGAGCGACGCATCAAGGCCTATAGCGGGCGCTCATTGCGGGCTTGGCAGTCGCTGGTCAGAACGGAATCGCTGTTCTTTGCCGCGCGTGAGCAGTTCGCCGCACAGGGCGCGCTGGATTGGGCCGCAATGGCCCATGATGAGGGATTTTCCGACCAGGCTCACCTGAGCCGGGCGGTAAAGCGCATCACCGGCTTTGCGCCGGCCGAGTTCGCCCGGCGCTTCGCGCAGGACGAGTCGTTCTGGCTGTACCGCCTGTGGGTGTAAAAGACCTCGTGCGGCGGGCCTGTGCCCGCCACATGGGTGCACGGCTTCAGTCCCAGAGCGGCGCCAGGCCTTCTGGATCGACCTCCCGGCCGTTGCGTTCCAGCGTGGCGATCGAGGCCATGTCCGCCGCGTCGAGTTTCAAATCGCGCGCCCGCAGATTGCTGGCCAGGTTCTCGCGCTTGGTCGAGGAGGGGATGACCGCATAACCCAGCTGCAGGGCCCATGCCAGCGCGACCTGGGCCACGGTGGCGCCATGCTTGGCGGCGATGCCGGCCAGCAGCGGATCCTTGAGGACCTTGCCATAGGCCAGCGTCATGTACGAGGTCACGGCAATGTCGTGCGCCTGGAGAAAGGCGGTGAGTTTTGCATTCTGCAGATAAGGGCTCAGCTCGATCTGGTTGGTGGCGATCTCGCCCCGGCCCACGACGGCGATGGCTTGCCGGGTCAGTTCGATATTGAAATTCGAGATGCCGATCTGGCGGGTCAGGCCCTGTGCCTTGGCTTCGGCAAGCGCCTCCATGAATTCTGCCAGTGCGACGCCGTTGCCCGGTGCGGGCCAATGGATCAGCGTCAGGTCGACATAATCAGTGCGCAGTTTCTTCAGGCTCTCGCGCAGGCTGGGGACCAGCTTGTTGCGGGCGTAGTTGTCGGTCCAGATCTTGGTGGTCAGGAAAAGCGCGTCACGCTCGATGCGGCTGTCGGCCACCGCCTGGCCGACTTCACTCTCGTTGCCATAGATCTGCGCGGTGTCGATGGCGCGGTAGCCGACATCCAGTGCGTTGCGTACGGAATCGATGGCGTCCTGGCCGGTCAGGCGGAAGGTACCGACGCCGAAAGAAGGAATGGAGCTCATGAGGAAGGTCCTGGAAAAGTGAGGGGAAACGCAAGCGCAGCTGCGCAGGGCGGCGGCCTGTGCGTTGCGGATGCCTGCCAGTCTGCCCCTTTTGGGCTTGCCCGGTAAGGTCCTTATCGGGCAATCACTTTTGAAAAAAAATCAAGAATCCAGGGTGGTGGGGCTAGCGGTGTCCGGCCAGCAGGGCGCGATGCTAGTCCCATGCGGCGAGGCCGGGTCGTCTCAGACCGAGGCGTCCAGGCGCATGCCGATATGGGGGATGCCATCTTCCAGGTATTCCCCGGTCACGGCGGTGAAGCCATGCTGGCCGTAGTAATGGCGCAGATGGGCCTGCGCGCTGAGGTAGAGCGGCGTGCCGGGCCAATGCAGGCGGGCCTGCGTCATGGCCTGCCGGATGAGGGCATGTCCCAGACCCTGGCCCCGCGCGAAGGGGGCCGTGATGACACGCCCGATCGCGACCTCGCCATCGCGGGTGGCCGGATCGAGGATGCGGCAATAGGCGGCCAGCTGGCCGTCCTGCCAGCCCAGCAGGTGGCGGGTCGCGCCCTGCAGATCCTGGCCGTCGAGGTCCTGGTAGCAGCATTGCTGCTCGACCACGAACACCTGCGCGCGCAGGCGCAGCAGGGCATAGAGTTCAGGGACGGACAGTCCGGTATGGGATTTGCAGATCCAGTCGGTCATGGCGGGTCAGCATCAGGGAAAAAGATGGCCTCAAGGGTAGCGCAGGCCGACCGGCAATGGCGCGAGCGGCATGACCCCGCCTGCCAGGGTCGATAAAACAAGCGGGCTGAAGCCAGTACCGGAAAAACAAAAGGCCCCTGGATGTCCAGGGGCCTTTCAGAATCTGGCGGAGAGGGTGGGATTCGAACCCACGATACGCCTAAACGTATACCGGATTTCGAGTCCGGCGCATTCGACCACTCTGCCACCTCTCCGGGTGCGAGGCTGGTGCCTCTTGCAGTGCTTGCCAAAGAGCGGGTATTTACACCGCTTTCTGGTTTCGCTGGTTTGTGGTCGCAAACCAGGAAAGACAGCGAGTATACCTGTAAATTTGCTTTGTGCAAATGTTTTTGCAGTGCAAGGCGGCCGGACATTGTTTACCGACAGGGGCTCGCGGGCTTGCGCTGCGGCGCGTGGGCGAGGCGGATACACTGCAAAGGTATCGCTTCAGTCCACAGGAGAGTGTTCATGCTCAAAGGTAAAGTCGCTGTCGTTACCGGTTCCACCAGCGGGATCGGCCTGGGAATCGCCCGCGCGTTCGCGCAGCAGGGCGCCAGCGTGGTGATCAATGGCTTTGGTGACCCGGCTGAGATCGAGAAGGTGCGTGCCGAACTGGCCGCGCTGCACAAGGTGCAGGTGTTGTATGACGGTGCGGATCTGTCCAAGGGCGAGGCGGTGCGTGAGCTGGTGGCCAACACCGTCAAGGCGCTCGGGCGCATCGATATCCTGGTCAACAACGCCGGTATCCAGCACACCGCGCTGATCGAGGATTTTCCGGTCGAGAAGTGGGATGCCGTGCTGGCCCTGAATCTGTCGGCGGTGTTTCACGGAACGGCCGCCGCCCTGCCGCACATGAAAAAGCAGGGCTGGGGGCGCATCATCAATATCGCCTCGGCGCATGGCCTGGTGGGCTCGGCCCAGAAGTCGGCCTATGTGGCGGCCAAGCATGGCGTGGTGGGCCTGACCAAGGTGACCGCGCTGGAAACGGCAGGCAGCGGCGTGACGGCCAATGCAATCTGCCCGGGATGGGTGCGCACGCCGCTGGTCGAGAAGCAGATCTCGGCGCTGGCCGAGCGCGATGGCGTGGACCAGGAAGCCGCGGCTCGCGAGCTGTTGAGCGAGAAGCAGCCTTCGCTGCAGT
>JAEWJD010000163.1 GCA_023386765.1 Pseudomonadota bacterium
TCATGGGCGAGATCTCGGCCGCGTCGCAGGAGCAATCCAGCGGTATCGAGCAGGTCAACCGGGCGGTGTCGCAGATGGACGAGGTGACGCAGCAGAACGCGGCCCTGGTCGAGCAGGCGGCCGCGGCAGCCGCCGCGCTGCAGGAGCAGTCGCAGCAACTGGCCGAGGCCGTGGCGATCTTCAAGCTCAGCGGCGGCGAAGTCATCGATGTGCCGACTGCGCAACTGGAGGGGGGTTACGGCCGCCCCTTGGTGGCGCAGGGTTGAGTGACCCGGCGTGATGGAAAGCGGCCGCCGCCCGAGGGGGGCGGCCTTTGGAATGACGGCGATCCGGGCAGGCCGGATCGTCCTTTTTCAATGCAGGTGACGGGCCTAGGCGCTCAAGATTCATGACAGGAGACAGCTCGTGCGTGTGAACCTCCCTATCTATGATGTCGAAACCCGGCTGCGCGATGATCAATACCTGATCTCGCGTACCGACACCAAGGGCCGCATCGTCTATGCCAACCCGGCATTTGTCGAAGTCAGCGGTTTTGAGCGCGATGAGTTGATGGGTAAGGCCCACAACATCGTGCGTCATCCTGATATGCCTTCTCAGGCCTTCGAGGATTTCTGGAACACCTTGCAGGCCGGGCGCTCCTGGCTGGGCGTGGTGAAGAACCGCCGCAAGGACGGCGGTTATTACTGGGTACTGGCCAATGCCACGCCGATCTTCGAGGATGGCGAAGTGGTGGCCTACTCGTCGGTGCGGGTACGCGCCAGTGATGAACAGATCGAGCAGGCCGAGGAACTGTACGCGCAGTTGCGTGAGAACCGCGCCCGGGGCTGGCGTCTGAAGGGCGGGCAGCCGGTCTACACCGGCTGGCGGCGTTTGCTGCGCATGGCCGTCGCACCGCTGCGGCGCGGCGTGCGGGGTCGCATGCTGCGCTCGGCGCTGATCTCGGGCGGCCTGTTCGGCGGGCTGGCCGGCTGGCTCCTGCATGAGAACTGGTCGGCGCTGAGCCCGCTCCATGCCAGCCTGGGAACCGGCGCTGCCGTGCTGGGGGTGCTGGCGATCCTGGTGGCGCAATGGCGCGCTGCGCGCGGCGTACTGGGCCCGATGCATGAGGCCGCCGACATGGCGCGCCAGGTGGCCGCCGGCAACCTCACCACCCGCATGTTCTTCGATTCGCATGATGAAGTGGGCAGTCTGGCTTTCTCCCTGGATGTGATGCGCAAGAGCCTGATCGGCATTGCCAGCGATGTGCATGAAGGCATCGCGGGCACCGCGCGCGCGGCCATGGAGATCGAGCAGGGCAATGAGTCCCTGTCGCAGCGCACCGAAGACCAGATGGCTTCGCTGCAGAACACGGCGGCCAGCATGCAGGAGATGACTTCGACCGTACGCCAGAATGCCGACCATGCCAGGCAGGCCAATTCCCTGGCGGCCACCAGCATGCAGGTGGCCCGCCGTGGTGGCGAGGTGGTCGACCAGGTAGTGCACACCATGCACGGCATTTCGGATAGCTCGCGCCGCATCGCCGATATCGTCACCATCATCGAGGGTATCGCCTTCCAGACCAACATCCTGGCGCTCAACGCCGCGGTCGAGGCCGCCCGTGCCGGGGAGTCCGGCAAGGGCTTTGCCGTGGAGGCCGGCGAGGTGCGCAGTCTGGCGCAGAAAAGCGCTCAGGCGGCCCGCGAGATCAAGGATCTGATCGAGGATTCGGTCCAGCGTGTCACCGAAGGATCCTCGCAGGCCGAGCGCGCCGGTGCCACCATGCAGGAAATCGTCGAGGCGGTGCAGCGCGTCACCGACATCATCGGCGAGATCTCGGTGGCCTCCCAGCAACAGGCCAGCGGCATCGAGCAGATCGATCAGGCTGTCTCCGAAATGGATGGCATGACGGTGCAGAACATCAGCCTGGTGCAGGAGCTGGGTGCTGCCGTGGCGCAACTGGGCGGCCAATCGGCCACGCTGCATGAAACCATCCAGGTTTTCCGCCTGGAGCGCAGTGCCGCTGCCGCGGTTCCGGTGGCAAACGTGCGCCGCTTGTCCTGAAGGCCGTCCGCCCCGCTACGCCGGTCATCCGGCGTGGCGGGGCAGGTGAACGGCAGGGTGGGTTGACGGGCGGAGCCGCGCCGCTTGATCGCGGGCCGGTATCTCCTGCCGGCTTCACCGGGGCCCGCTGGCCTCGCAACGTTCGCGCCTCAGCGTCCGGGCGAGGCCGGGCCGGAGAATCCGTTGGCGACTTCGCTCATGGCGTGCAGACCGCGTTGGAACAGATGCTCCAGAAAGGGCGCGGCATGCGGCAGTACGGCGGTCAGTACCAGCAGCCCGACGATCAGCATGATGGGAAAGCCCACGGCGAAGACGGTCAACTGGGGCGCGGCACGGTTGAGGATGCCCATGGCAAGGTTGATCGTCAGCAGCGCGCAGACCAGGGGCAGGGCGAGCAACAGGCCGCTGGTGAAGACCACGCCGCCCCATTGCACCAGGACTCCCCAGCCTTCGCGATGCATGACGCCGGGGCTGAGCGGCAGGACATCGAAGCTGCGCACCAGCGCCGCCAGCACCAGCAGATGGCCGTCCAGGGCCAGAAATACCAGCATGGCCAGGATGTTCAGCAGCCGCGATAGCACGGCCGTGTTGGAGCCGGTGGCCGGATCGAAGAACGAGGCGAATGACAGGCCCATCTGCAGGCCGATGTATTCCCCGGCCGTCTGCACGGCGGCAAATACCAGCCGCATCGTGAAACCCATGGCCACGCCGATGAGCACCTGCTGGGTGAGCAGCAGCAGGCCTTCGTAGCTGCTGGGCGGCACCAATGGCAGTACGGGCAGGCCTGGCGCAATCGCGGCGGTCAGCACGAAGGCCAGGCCGATCTTCACCTTGATGGGGATGGCCGACTCGGAGAACAGGGGGGCGGTGCCCACCAGGGCGAGCAGGCGCACGAAAGGCCAGAGGAACTGCGCCATCCAGCCGTTGAGCTGCTCGATGGTGACGTGCAGCACGGCCTAGGAAACCAGCATCGGGATGCCGCCGATCAACTGGCGGATGTAGTCGACCAGCATGTCGATCAGCCAGGGACCCAACAACACCAGCACGCCGCACATGGCCAGCAGCTTCGGGATGAATGACAGCGTCATCTCGTTGATCTGCGTGGCGGCCTGGAAGATGGCGATGGCCAGGCCCACTACCAATGTCACCAGTAGCAGCGGCCCGGCCAGCGCCAGGGCGACTTTCATGGCCTGGTAGGCCATGGTCATGACGGTTTCGGCAGTCATTGCGCGGCCTCCGGATCAGAGATAGAAGCTTTTGGCCAAGGAACCCAGCAGCAGGTTCCAGCCGTCGGCCAGCACGAACAGCATCAGCTTGAACGGCAGCGACACCGTGACCGGCGGCACCATCATCATCCCCAGCGCCATCAGGACGCTAGCCACCACCAGGTCGATGATCAGGAAAGGAATAAAGATGGTGAAACCGATCTGGAAGGCGGTTTTCAGTTCGCTGGTGATGAAGGCCGGAACGAGGATGCGCATGGGCACCGCCTGGGGGTCCTCGATCTTGCCCTGGTTGGACAGGTCGGCAAACAGCGCCAGGTCGGTCTCACGGGTCTGGTGCAGCATGAAGCTGTGCAGCGGCTTGGCGGCCCGTTCGACCGCGCTCTCGAAGCTGATGCTGCCCTGGCTGAGGGGCTGGTAGGCCTCGGTATAGATACTGTCGAATACCGGTGACATGGTGTAGAACGTCAGGAACAGCGCCAGTCCCACCAGCACATGGTTGGGGGGCGACATCGCCGTCCCCATGGCGCTGCGCAGCAGGCCCAGCACGATGATGATGCGGGTGAAGCCCGTCATCATCAACAGCGCGGCCGGCAGGAAGGACAGCGAAGTCATCAGCAGCAGGGTCTGCATGCTGAGTGAGTAGGTCTGCGAGCCGCCGGGCCCCGGGGTGGCGGTCAGCGCGGGTAGCGTGGCCTGGGCCAGCGCGGCGTCGGGCACCAGCAGCAGGGCGGCCAGGGCTGCAAGCCCGAGACGGGACAAATGCGAAGGAAAAGCAGCGGTCATGACGGGAAAGACAGCGGATCAGGGGCGTTTGAGCGCCTGGCCCAGCACCTGCGCGAACGCGGCAGGTTCGGGAGCCTGGCCGGCGGGCAGGGTGTGCAGCGTGGTGATCTGGCCGGGCGTCACGCCCAGCACCAGCCAGGTCTGTTCCACTTCGATGATCACCACGCGCTGGCGCGGTCCCAGGCTCTGGGAGGCAACCTGACGCAACAGCGGACCGACGGCGCGCCGGCCCAGGCCCGCGCGGCGCGCCAGCCAACCGGCCGCCAGGATGGCGGCCAGCACCAGCAACAGGCCGATGATCATGCGCGTCAGGCTGGCGTCCGGCATGGCTTTAACGGCGGCTGTTCAGGCGGTTGATGCGTTCGGACGGGGTGATGATGTCGGTCAGGCGGATGCCGTACTTTTCTTCGACCACGACCACTTCGCCCTGGGCGATCAGGTAGCCGTTGACGAAGATGTCCATCGGTTCGCCGGCCAGGCCATCCAGCTCGACCACGGAGCCCTGGCCCAATTGCAGCAGGTTCTTGATGGTCAGGCGGGTGCGGCCAAGTTCCACCGTCAGTTGCACCGGCACGTCCATGATCATGTCGATATCGTTGACGCTGACGCCGCCTTTCTGGTCCAGCGGCTTGAAGACAGCCTGGCCGGCAGGCTGCGCAGCGGGCTGCGCGGAGGGTGCCGGCTTCGGCGGCGCGGCTGCCGGCGGGGGCTCGGTGGCCGGCGTGCCCGCCTGCTGCTCGGCCATGGCGCTGGCCCAGTCATCTTCGGCCCGCAGGCCGTCGGCCTGGGTGGCAGGCGCGGCGCTGCGTGCCTGTTCGGCCAGCGCGTCGGCCCAGTCGTCAACGGCGCTGCCGGCGTCCGGCCGCTGGGTGTTGTCATTCATGGTCGGAGGCCTCGTGGATATCGTCTTGATTGAGCATGTTCTGCACGCGCAGCGCGTAGCGTCCGTTGAAGACGCCGTAGCCACACTCCATCAACGGCACGCCGTCGACATGGGCAGTCAGGGTTTGGGGGATGTCCAGCGGCAGCACATCACCGGGCTGGAGGTTCATGAGCATGCCGATGGTGGCCGGAATGCGGCCGAACTCGGCCACCAGATCGATGTCGGCGCTGCGCACCTGGCGCGAGAGCTGTTGCGCCCAGCGCTGGTCCACCGCTTCGAGCGCGGTGTCCTGCAGCGGCCGGGTGAGCAGGTCGCGCACCGGCTCGATCATGGAGTAGGGCAGGCAAATATTCAGGTCGCCGCCGGTCGCGCCGAATTCGATATGGAACGATGACACCACCACCACCTCGTTGTTGCCGGTGATGCTGGCAAACTTGGTGTGCATCTCCGAGCGGACATACTCGAATTCGATCGGGTAGACGGGTTCCCAGGATTTGCCGTAGCTCTCCAGGGTCAGGTTGAGCAGGCGGCGGATGATGCGCTGCTCGGTGGTGGTGAAGTCGCGGCCCTCGACGCGCGTGTGATAGCGGCCATCCCCGCCGAACAGGCTGTCGATCACCAGGAACACGAGACTGGGGTCGTAGGTGAACAGCGCCGTGCCGCGCAGCGGTTTCATCTGAATCATGTTCAGATTGCTGGGCACCGGCAGGTTGCGTTCGAAATCGGCGTACTTGAGGATCTTAATCGACCCGACCGTGATGTCGGCGCTGCGCCGCATGAAGTTCAACAGCACGTGGCGCATGGTGCGCGCAAAGCGCTCGTTGATCAGCTCCAGCGTCTGCATCCGGCGGCGCACGACGCGGTCGGGCGAACTCAGGTCATAGGCGCGCGGGCCTTCCTGTTCGTTCGGCTGGCGTTGCTTGTCGTCGCTTTCGCCGGTGACGCCTGCCAACAGGGCGTCGACCTCGTCCTGGGAAAGAAATGACTCGTAGGCCATGCTTATTGCACCACGAAGGCCGTGAACAGGACGTCGGTGACGTACTGGCCGTCAGGCAGGGGCGCGAACGGGCGGTTGATGCTCGCCTGCAAGGCCTTGGCCATGGCCAGCTTGCCATCCAGCGATTGCACCACCTGCGGCTTCTGTGAAGACAGCACCATCAGCACGCGGTTACGCACCTCGGGCATGTAGCGCTCGATACGTTGGCGGCTCTGGTCATCGCTGACGCGCAGCGTCAGGCCGAGGTGCAGGATGCGTTCGTTGTCGCCGTCGCTGAGCGTCACCGTGAAGGCTTCCAGCGGGATGAAGATGGGGGCCGGCACGACCGCCGGCTGGGCGGGGGGGGCCACGAAAGTGGTCGGCATCGCGCCCGGCATTTGCCCCGGGCCCTGTCCGGGAGCCTGGCCCGGCCCCTGGTTCTGGCCAACGCCCAGTTGCACCGCATATTGCTGCTGCTGTTGCTGGTAGCGCGACAGGAAGTACCAGGTGCCCGCCACGCTGGCCACGACCACGATCAACAGGAGCAGGAGCGCGAGCACGATGCGCAGCAGCTTGCCGGAGCCGCCGGCGGGTGCGGTGGAGGATTTGTTAGTGGCCATCGGTATTGGTGTGTCGGGGCGAGGCGCCGGGGTTGATCGAAACCGGTTGATTCTGCCCCAAGTCGCGCTACCCCAGGCAGGCGAAAAACAGGGCGAAAGCAGGGTATCTCAGGCTATTGCCGCCTGGGCAAGGGCCGCTCAGGCATAGGTATTGACCAGTCCGTCGTGGTGAACCGCCGTGCGGGCGCCGGGAGCGGCTGGCGGATCGGCGCGGGACGTCGCGGCGCTGCCGCCGAACGTCGTCGCCAGATGCGCCCCGTTGCCTGGCTGTTGCTGGGACGGTTGTTCCTGGCTGCCCACATCGGCCTGGCCCAGGGCGATGCCGGCCTCGGCCAGCGCCTGTTGCAACTGGGGCAGGGCGGATTCCACCGCCTGGCGCACGCTGGCATGAGCCGAGACGAAGCTGGCGCTGGCTACCCCGTCGTGCAGGCTGAGCATGACGCGCAGGGGCCCCAGATCCGGCGGATCCAGGCGCAGCTCGGCCGTATGCGTGCCAGCTTGCGCGGCGACGCTGAAGCGGGTCAGTTCACGGCCCAGTTCATGTCCCCACTGGCTTGCGCCGACCGGCAGGGCAAGTTGCATGGCCGTCGTGGTCGGCGTGGCGATCGGGGTCGCGGGCGTGGCCGTGAAGAAGCTGGCCTGGCCCATGGCCGGCAGAATCTCCGCGCCATCGCGCTCGCGCGGGGCTGGCGCGGCAGGGATCGTGTCGGTCGCCGGCAGGGCGGTCCGGATGGACGCAGGCAATGCGGTGTCGGGCGGCGGGGTT
>JAEWJD010000185.1 GCA_023386765.1 Pseudomonadota bacterium
GGGCTGCAACCGTTCTTGCGCCAAGGCGATATCGGCGGCGCTGGGGGCGGGCGGGGTCTGCGTCTGAGACATGATGAGGACGTCCTTGATATAGCGGCGCGTCAGCGCAGGCCCAGGCGTCGGCGTACCGCAACCAGGGCGCTCAGGCTGATGAGCGCAGCGAACATGAGATAGAAGCTGGGGGCGAACTTGTTGCCCGTGGTGGCGATCAGCCACACGATGATGAAGGGCGCGAAGCCGCCGAAGACCGTGACGGCGATGTTGTAGGCCAGGGACATGCCCGTGGTGCGCGTCTGCGTGGGGAAAAGATCCGTCAGCAGGGCGGGCAGGGCGCCGAAGTAGCCCGACAGCAGGATGCCGATCACGATTTGCACCACGATCATGGTGCCCAGGTTGGGACTGCCGGCCAGCAGCATGAACAGCGGGTAGATGCACACCAGGAACAAGACCGCAGACATCATCATCACGCCGGTACGGCCGTGGCGATCCGACCAGTGCCCCACGAAAGGCGAGACGATCAATTGCACCACCCCGGTGACAAGCGTGGCGGCGAAGGCGGCCGTCGCGGGAATGCCCAGGTGCTTGACCGCGTAGGTCGGCATGAACAATACAAGATAGGTCGCAACGGTACCCAGCACGACGGTGCCGATGGCCAGCACCAGGCGCAGGCGGTGCTCCGTGAAGGTCTCGCGCAGGGGGGCGGCACTGCGCTCGGTGGCCAGGAACTCGGGCGTTTCGTCGATCTGCGTACGGATGTAATAGGCCACCGGGCCGATCAACAGGCCGAAGAAAAACGGAATGCGCCAACCCCAGTCGGCCATCTGCTCGGCGCTCAGCCACGCGTTCAGGCCGGCACCGAAGCCGGCGGCCAGCAGGGTGGTCACACCCTGGCTGGCAACCTGCCAGCTGGAGAAGAAGCCCCGCCGGTTGGGGGTGTGCTCGGCCAGGAAAGCGGTGGCGCTGCCAAATTCGCCGCCTGCCGAGAAACCCTGGATCATCCGCGCCACCACGATGCCGATCGGGGCCCAGATGCCGATCGTTTCGTAGGTGGGCATGATCGCGATGATCAGGGTGCCCAACATCATCAGCATGATGGCCAGGGTCAGCGTGGCCCGCCGCCCGACCCGGTCGGCATAGACCCCCAGCACCAGCGCGCCCAGCGGACGCATGAAGAATGACACGCCGAAAGTGCCCAGCGTCAGCAGCAGCGACACACTTTCGTTTTCGCTGGGAAAGAACAGCTTGGCGATGGTGACGGCAAAGAAGCCGTAGACCACCAGGTCGAACCACTCCAGCGCATTGCCGATGGAAGCGGCGGCGATGATGCGCCAGGAAGAGGGCTTGGGCTTGGCGCCGGCCGGTTGTGCACTTGCGGTAGTCATGGGGGCAAGCCTCCGAGGGCTAGGATTGTTGGGCGAGATTATCGATGACGCCGCGCAGGAACGCCTCGCACTGGGCAACCTGGTCCAGTGCCACGTATTCATTGGCCTTGTGTGCCTGGCGGATATCGCCCGGGCCGCAGATCACCGCCGGGATGCCGGCCTGCTGGAACTGGCCGGCCTCGGTGCCGTAGGCCACTTTGCGGTGCGCCTGGTCCGTCGTGAGCGCGCGGACCAGCTGCGTGATCGCGGCCTGCTCGGAGGCATCCAGCGACGGGGCGCTGGCGAGCGATTCGAAATCAATGGCCGCCTCGGGATGCTCCGCGCGCATGCGCGGCAACAGTTCATCTTCGGCATAGGCGCGGATGCGGGCGAAGAACCGGCTTGGATCGGCGCCCGGCAGATTGCGGTGTTCAAAGTCGAACTGACACAGCGCCGGGATGGTGTTGATGGCGATGCCGCCCTGGATGGTGCCGACCTGGGCGGTGCTGAAAGGCACGTCAAAAGCGTCGTCGTAAGGCCCGGCGATGCGCATTTCGTCGGCCAGTTCGCGGATATAGCAGATCAGGCGGGCTGCGTACTCGATGGCGTTCAGGCCCTTGGGCGTGAGCGAGGAGTGGGCGGCCTGGCCGCGCACGCAGCAGCGCCAGGCATTGATGCCCTTGTGGGCCACGATCACCCGCATGGACGTCGGCTCGCCGACGATGCAGCCCTCTGGCCGCTGCCCGCGCGCCTGCAAATCGGCCAGCATCAGGGGCGCGCCCACGCAACCCACTTCCTCGTCATACGAAAGCGCGAAATGAATGGGCTTGGCCAGCCGGGTGCGGTGCATCTGCGGCAACAGCGACAGGGCAGTGCCGATAAAGCCTTTCATGTCGCAGGCGCCGCGCCCGTAAAGGCGGCCGTCCTGGATGACGGGCGCGAAAGGATCGGTGTCCCAGGCCTGGCCGTCGACCGGCACGACATCGGTGTGTCCGGAAAGCACAATCCCGCCCTGGGTATTGCCATCGGCCGCGGGCAGGGTGGCGTAGAGATTGGCCTTCTTGCCGCTGGCGTCATAGGTCAGGTGCGACACCATGTCGAATTGCGCGAAGGTGCTGCGCACCAGGTCGATCAGTTCGAGGTTGGAGTTGCGGCTGGTGGTGTCGAAACGAATCAGTCGCTGGATCCAGTCGATGGCGGAATCGGCTTGCGGCGAGGTCTGGCTCATGGTCAGGCTCCAGGGTGGCAGGCAATGGCTTCGATCTCGACCAGGGCGCCGGGCACCATGAGATCGGCGCGCACGGTCGAGCGGGCGGGCAGGGAGTGTCCGGCGAACCAGGCCCCGTAGGCCTGATCAAAGGCGGCGAAGTCTTCCACCCGGGCCAGCCATACCGTTGCCTTGACGATATCGCCCCGGCCCAGGCCGGCACGCGCCAGTTCGTCGGCGATGCGCTGCAGGCAGCGCGCCGTTTGGGAGGCCACGTCATCGCCTTCGATGCGAAAGCCGTCGCCAAAGGCCATCTGGCCGGAAACAAAGACCAGCTCACCGGCGCGGCGATGACTGGAGAATTGCGGCTGGCGCCGTGGCGGCGCGAGGTCAGGCTGGGACATCATGAGGCTCCGAACGAAATCCGGCGCCCAGCTTATCCCTGCCTTGACGGTCTTGCTTATGCGCAGCCGCCACGAATCTATGCCAAAGCGGCAGAAACGGGCGGCTTGCGGGTTTTCCCGTGCTCCAGTGTGGCTGGCTTGCCAGCCGACCGGGCTGGCGGTAACGTGAGCGCCATCTTGCCCGCCCCGCCTTCTGTTTCCGTGTCGCCGTCCCTCGATCATCGTCTGCATGCCTATGTTCCGCACACCTATCAGGTGGTGGACATGCGGCCGGTGGGGTCGGCCTGCTTCATCGCCGCCCGCCCGGCCAGCGCGGGCATGCAGGGCTATCGCGATACGTTGCTGCTGCGCGAAGGGCTCTCGGCCAGTTGGGCCGAGATCGTCCGGCCGCAGGCGACCGAAGAGCTCTACGACTGCAGCGGCGCCCTCAAGATCCATCTGCGCATCAGCGGGTGTTCCGCCGTCACCGACGGCTGCGAGGCGCCACAGCCGATCGAGGCGCTGTCGTGCAGCGCCCTGCTGCAGCCGCGCGGGGCCCATAAAATCGAGCGCTTCGGGGCCGGGGCGCGCGAGCGCTCGGTCACCATCTCTTGTTCGCGCGAATATCTGGTGGATGAACTCGGACTGGACAGCAGCGCCTATGTCGGGCCGCTGGGCCGCTACCTCGACCAGCAGCCCGATACCTTTGCGCTGTTCCATGCTGGCCTGACCCCGGCCATGCAGCAGGCCGCGCAGTGTTTCTTCGAGCCGCAGGCCGATCTGCCGGCACGCCGGCTGCTGCTGCAGGCGCGTTCGGAAGACATCGTGCGGCAGTTTTTCTCCTATATGCGGCGCGACGCGGCCGACATGCGTCCACGCGATCGCAGCCTGGCCGAGCAGACGGCGGCTCGCCTGGCGACGGCCTTCCGTGACCCGCCCAGCGTGCGTGAACTCGCCGACGAGGCCGGGGTCAGTGTCTCGACGCTTTCGCGTCTGTTCAAACGCGTACATGGCGTGACCGTGCCGGAGTTTTTGCTGCGTATCCGGATGCGCCATGCCCTGATCCTGATCCGCGCCGCGCGCCTGCCGGTTACGCAGATTGCCTACGAGGTCGGCTACGACCATCCTGGCAATTTCTCGACCGCGTTCCGGCGCCACTATGGCGTGGCGCCGCGTGCGGCGGCGCAACTGCCCGAGCCGGTTTAGGCTGGGTTGCGCGCGGGCCGCCGCCGGCGCAGGCGATCCAGGGCCACGTAGACCACCGGCGTGCTGTAGAGCGTGATGAATTGGCTGATCAGCAGGCCTCCCACGATGGCCACGCCCAGCGGCCGGCGCAATTCCGACCCTTCGCCCAGCCCCAGCCCCAGCACCAGCGGCAGCGCACCCAGCAGGCCTGCCAGGTTGGTCATCAGGATGGGGCGCAGCCGCAACCTGGCGGCGCGCCGGATGGCCATCTCGGGCGAGAGGGCTTCGCGCCGCTCCAGCAGCAAGGCGAAGTCGATCATCATGATGGCGTTCTTCATCACCAGCCCCACCAGCAGAAAAAGACCCAGCAGGGCGATCAGGCTGAACTCCATGCCGGCCAGACGCAAGGCCAGCAGCGCGCCGATGCCGGCCGAGGGCAGGGTGGACAGGATGGTGAGGGGATGCAACGGGCTTTCATACAGCATGCCCAGTACCAGGTAGATCGCCACCAACACCGCCAGGATCAGCCCCGGCTGGTCTTGCAGGGCCTGCTGGAAGCTGCGCGCGCTGCCGCCCAACCGGGTCTGGATCTGCGACGGCAGCATCAGTTCGGCCATGGCGCGGTCGATGGCGGCCAGGCCCTGCTCGAGCGAGACACCGGGTGCCAGCGAGAAGCCGATACCGGTCGCGGCGAACAGGCCATCATGGTAGATGCGGTCATCGACCATCCCGTAGCGATAGCTCGCGAAGGCGGCCAGCGGCACGCGCTGGCCTGTGGCCGTCAGCACCTGGACGCGCTCCAGGACGGCCGGATCCTCGGTGTAGCGCGGGTCCAGCTCCAGCACGACGCGATACTGGTTCATTGCATCGTAAAGCGTGGCCACCTGGCGCTGGCTGAATGAGTTGCTCAGTACACCGGCGATGGTTTGCATATCCACGCCCAGGCGCTGCGCGGCGACCCGGTCGATGTCGACCTGCACCTGCAGCGTGGCCGCCTCGCCCACGGCGTCCACGTCCTGCAGCTGCGGCAGCTCCTGCAAGGCCCGGGAAATGGCGCGCGACCATTGCTTGAGCGCCGGGACGTCGCTGGCCAGGATGGCCAGCTCATGGTCGCCCGAGGCGTTGAAGCCGCCGGGCATGCGCAGGTCCTGGTCGACGTTGACGAAGAACATGCCGCCGGCCACGGGCGGCTCGTTGGCGCGCAGCCAGTCGACCACCTGCGAGGCGCTTTCGCGCCGTTCGGAGGCGGGCTTGGGCCGGATCAGGAACAGTGAGTTGCTGATGCCCAGGCTGCCGCCGTTGTAGCCGATCACGTCCTGGACGGCAGGGTGACGTCGCACCAGCTCGCGGTAGGCCTCGATCTTGGGCTGCATCACCTGGAAGGAAAAGCCGTCATCACCGCGCACGAAACCCAGCAGCTGGCCGGTGTCCTGGGTCGGCATGAAGCCCTTGGGGGCCTGCTGGTACAACCACACATTGAGCGCCACGATGGCCGCCAGCACGGCCAGCACGGCCAGCCCGCTGCGGCGGTGGCGCAAGGTGAAGGCCAGCGAGCGGTCATAGCCATCCTGCAGACGCTGCAGCAGCCGGTCCAGACCGCGTGGCGGGCCGGCCGCCGGACGCAGCCAGGCCGCGCACAACCCGGGGATGATGGCCACCGCCACGAACAGTGAAATCACCGTGGCCGCCACCAGGGTGATGGAGAACTCACCGAACAGGCGCTCGACCAGCCCGCCCATGAAGAGAATCGAGACGAATACCACTGCCAGCGCCAGCGTCATCGCCACCAGCGTGAAGCCGACTTCGGCCATGCCGCGGCGCGCAGCGCGCAACGGCGGCACGCCCAGCTCCATGTGGCGGCGGATGTTCTCGACCACCACGATGGCATCATCGACCACCAGCCCGGCGGCGACGATCAAGGCCATCAGCGAAAGATTGTTGAGTGAGAATCCCGCCAGATACATCACCGCAAAGGTCGCCACCAGACTGACGGGGATGGCCAGGCTGGGGATGGCTGCCGCCCGCAGGTCGCCCAGGAACAGCCATACCACCAGGATCACCAGCAGGCTGGCCAGGCCGAGCGTGAGATGGGCCTCGTGCAGCGTGGCCTGGATGCCGGGCGAGCGGTCCAGCGCCACGGCCAGCTCGACGTCGGCCGGCAATAGCGCGCGCAGCCCGGGCAGGGTCTGCTTGAGGGCGGCGATGGTCTGGATGATATTGGCGCCGGGCTGGCGGCTGATGGTCAGCACCACGGCGGGCTGGCCATTGTGGAACCCGCTGCTGTAGCGGTTCTCCACCGAGTCGCTGACCCGGGCGACCTGCGCCAGGCGGATCACCCCGCCATCGCGTTCGCGGATCACCAGGGTTTCGAAATCGTGCGCGGTGCGTGGCTGCTGCGGCGCGCCGACCTCCCAGCGCGTGCCGCCGGCGTCCTCGAGCTGTCCGGGCGGGCGCAGCGGCGCGGCCTGCAGCAGGGTGGTGCGCAGGTCGTCCAGCGCCACGCCGTAATGGGCCAGGGCATTCGGATTGACCTGTACCCGCACGGCCGGCAGCGAACTGCCGCCCAGGGTCACTTCACCCACGCCTTCGACCTGGGCAAGCCGCTGCGCCAGTACGGTGGACCCCAGATCGTAGAGCGCGCCGGCCGAGCGCGTGGGCGAGCTCAAGGCCAGGGCCATGATGGGCGCCTGCGAGGGGTTGACCTTGCGGTAGCCGGGGTTGGCCGGCATGCCCGCTGGCAGATCGGGACGCGCGGCATTGATGGCCGCCTGCACTTCGCGTGCGGCTTCGTTGATATCGCGATCCAGGGCAAACTGCAGATAGACGCGGGTGGCGCCCTGGTTGCTCGACGAGGTCATGGCGGTGACGCCGGCGATGCCGCCGAGTGCGCGCTCCAGCGGCGCGGCCACCGTCGCCGCGATGCTCTCGGGGCTCGCCCCGGGCAGCTCGGCGCGCACTTCGATGGTCGGGAAATCCACCTGCGGCAGCGGCGCCACCGGCAACAGACGCCAGCCCAGCGCACCGGCCAGCAACAGCGCCAGGGCCAGGAACAGGCAGGCCACCGGCCGCTTGAGCAGCGCGCCCATCATGACGCCAGGCCCGGCTTGCGCCGTTCGCTCAGACGATGGAAGAAAAGATAGACCGCCGGCGTGGTGTAGAGCGTCAGCACCTGGCTGACCGCCAGCCCCCCGACCATGACCCAGCCCAGCGGCTGACGCAGTTCGGCGCCCGATCCGCTGGCCAGCATCAGCGGCAAGGCGCCCACCAGCGCCGCCAGCGTGGTCATCAGGATCGGGCGCAGGCGCAGCAGGGCGGCCTCGCGGATGGCGGCCTCGGCAGCCAGTCCGCGTTCGCGCTGGGCCTGCAGGGCGAAGTCCACCATCATGATGCCGTTTTTCTTCACCAGGCCGATGAGCAGGATGATGCCGATCACCGCGATGAGGTCCAGCGGGCGATTCGACAGCAACAGGGCGGCCAGCGCGCCCACGGTGGCCGAGGGCAGGGTCGACAGAATGGTCAGCGGATGGATGGCACTTTCATAGAGCATGCCCAGCACCAGATACATGGTGACCACGGCGGCCAGCATCAGCCATAGCGTGTTGCCCAACGAGGCCTGGAAGGCCGCCGCGGCGCCCTGCAGGCGCAGCTCGACGCTGGGTGGCATGTCGATGTCGGCGCGGGCGCGCTCGATGGCGGCCACCGCTTCGCCCAGGGACGCGCCCGGTGCCAGATTGAACGACAGGTTCACGGCCGGGAACTGGCCCAGGTGGGTGACCACCAGCGGGGTGGCCCGCTCGCTCACGCGGGCCAACGCCGACAGCGGCACCGGCTCGCCATCGGCGCTGCGCAGGTAGATGCGTTCCAGGGCCTCGGGGCCCTGGGCCCGCTGCGGGTCGACCTCCAGCACCACGCGGTACTGGTTCGATTGGGTGAACAGGGTGGCAATCTGGCGCTGGCCAAAAGCGTTGTAAAGGGCCTGCGCCACATCTTCCATGCTCAGGCCCAGCCGGGCAGCCAGATCGCGCGAGATGTCCAGATAGGCCTGGCGTCCGCCCAGGGGCAGTTCGGCCGACAGATCCGAGATTTCGGCCTGGGTCTGCAGATGGGCGGTGAGCGTGTGCGTCCAGCGGGCCAGCAGCGTGGCATCAGGCGAGGTGAGGGTGAACTGGTATTGGCCCCGGCCGACCCGGTCATCGATGTTCAGTTCCTGGACCGGCTGCAGGAACAGCGTCATGTGCGGCACCTCGGTCGCGCGCGCCTGCAGCCGCTGCAGGATTTGTGGCAGGGGCGCGCTGCGCTCCGACCAGGGTTTCAGGTTGATCAGCAGCCGGCCGGTGTTCAGCGTGGTGTTCACGCCGTCCACGCCAAAGAAAGACGACAGACTGTCGACATCCGGGTCGGCCAGCAAGGCTTCGGCCATGGCTTGCTGACGCCCCGCCATGGCCGGGTAGGAAATGCTCTGCGTGGTCTGCGTGACAGCCTGCAGCACGCCGCTGTCCTGGGTCGGGAAGAAGCCCTTGGGAATGAGCAGGTACAGGCCGCCCGTCAGCGCAATGGTCGCCAGCATGGCACCCAGGGTTGCCCGGGGATGGCGCAGCGTGGCGTCCAGACTGCGTGCGTAGCCGGCCTGCAGCCGCGTCATCCAACCTTCGTCCTGCTGGCGATGCGGCGGCAGCAGATAGGCGCACATCATGGGCGTGAGCGTGAGCGAGACCCCCAGCGAGATCAGGATGGCTACCGCCAGCGTCACGGCGAATTCCCGGAACAGGCGTCCGACCACGTCTTCCATGAAAAGCAATGGGATCAGTACCGCGATCAGCGACAGCGTGAGCGACACCAGGGTAAAGCCGATCTGCCCGGCGCCCTTGAGCGCGGCGGCCATGCGGTTCAGACCCTGTTCCCGGTAGCGGGCAATGTTCTCCAGCATGACGATGGCGTCATCCACCACGAAGCCCGCGCCGATGGTCAGCGCCATCAGGGTCAGGTTGTTGGTCGAGAACCCCGCCAGATACATCACGCCGAAGGTGCCGATCAGCGACAGCGGCACGGCCAGGCTGGGAATCAGGGTGGCCGGCAGATTGCGCAGAAACAGGAAAGTCACCAGGACGACCAGGCCGACGGCAAAGACCAGCTCCCACTGCACGCCGCGCACCGAGGCGCGGATGCTGTCGGTACGGTCGGTCAGCACCGACAGCGTCGCGGCCGCCGGCAGCGACGCGGTCAATTGCGGCAGCAGGGCCTTGACCTGTTCGGCGACCGCGATCACGTTGGCACCCGGCTGGCGCTGGATGTTGATCAGCACGGCCGGCTTGCGATCGACCCAGGCGGCCAGATAGCGGTTCTCCGGGCCTTGCTCGATGCGGGCCACTTCGCCCAGGCGCAAGGGCGCGTCGCCGCGCCAGGCAATGATGAGGTCGCGGTAGTCCTGGGCGCTTTGCAGCTGGTCATTGGCGTCCATGATGACCTGGCGCACTGGGCCGTCGAAGCTGCCCTTGGGCTGGTTGCTGTTGGCCTTGGCGATGGCGGCGCGCACATCATCGAGCTGCAGCCCGCGCGCGGCCAGCGCCTGCGGATTGATGGCGACGCGCACCGCCGGCCGCTGGCCGCCGGCCAGACTCACCATGCCCACGCCGGACAGCTGCGACAGGCGCTGGGTGATCCGGGTGTCGACCAGGTCGTGGACCTCGGGCAAGGGCAGGGTGTCGGAGGTCACGGCCAGCGTCAGGATGGGGACATCGGCCG
>JAEWJD010000195.1 GCA_023386765.1 Pseudomonadota bacterium
GTGCGCGCCCGTCCGGGATTACTTGCGGATGTTCCAGAACAGGCTCAGCGGGCCTTCATTGACGCCCTTGACCTTGTCGCTCCAGGCACTCACGGAGCGGTACTCGCCCCCGTTGTAATAGAAGCCATCGTCCCAGACGATCTGCTGGATCTCACGCGCGATGCGCTTCTGGTCTTCGGGATCCTGTGCCACCAGATACTGCGCCCGCAGCGCCTCCACTTCGGGACTGACGCGCCAGCCGGCCCAGACCTTGTCCTTGCCCGAACCGTCGATCAGTGGGTTGACCAGCGGATTCCAGATGCCCGGAATACCCCAGGCCGTGAAGAACATATTCCATCCGCCCTCGGCCACCGGTGCCGACGATTCCTTGCGCGCCTGCAGCGCGCCCCAATCCATGGGCACGACGTTGACCTTGAAGCCGGCTTCGCGCAGGCGGTCGGCCGCCACGATCGGCTGGGTGCTCAGGATGGCGTAGTCGGTCGGTTGCATCATCATGACCGGCGTGCCGTCATAACCCGAGACCTTCAGCGCGGCCTGTGCCTTGGCCATGCGTTCCTGGGCGGTGCCGGCCAGATACTCCTGACCTGCCTGCGAGGCCATCGGCACATTGCAGCCATAGGTCGATGGGCAGGTCTGGTAGTAATCGGGATTGCCGATGGCCGTTTGCAGGAACAACTCCTGGTCGAGCGCCAGCATCGCCGCATGGCGGACCTTGGGATTGTCGAACGGCGGCTGGCGGTGATTGAACTGACCCGTGATCTGCGAGCCCAGCTTCACCGGCGTGCCGGTCTTGATCTCATCATTGCCCGCCAGCAGCGGCAACAGGTCGATGGTGACCTGCTCCACGTAGTCGACATCGCCCGCCTGCAGGGCATTGAGCGTGGTCTGCATGTCGGGCATGCTTTTCATCACCACTTTGTCGACATTGACCACCTTGCCACCGGCCGTCCAGCTGGACGGCTCCGGACGCGGGATGTAGTCGGTGTTCTTGGCGTAAACCGCCTGGTCCCCGGCACGGAAGGCCTTGTCCACGAACTTGAACGGTCCGGAACCGACCATCTCGGTCACCTGCTGGCCGGCGGGCGTTTCGGCCAGGCGCTTGGGCATCATGAACGCAGGCACCGGCGACGGTTTGGCCAGCAACTCCAGCACATGGCCGAACGGCTTGGCCAGCGTGATGACCAGCTCTTTATCGGAGGTCGCCTTGATCGACCCGACGTGCTCCATCATCTTGCGCCCTGCCCCGTCGTTGGCGCCCCAGCGCTTGAGCGAAGCCACGCAATCCTCGGCCGTGACCGGCGTGCCGTCATGCCAGCGCAGGCCGTCGCGCAGGGTCAGGGTGTAGACCATGTGGTCGTCGGAGACCCGGTAATCCGCCATCTGCGGCTGAGGACGGAACTGCGCATCCATGCCGAGCAAGGTGTCGAACACCATGAATCCATGCGTGCGCACGATTTGCGCCGTGCTGAGAATAGGGTCGAGCACCCGCAAGGAGGCTGGCGGCACAACCGTCAGGACCGTCTCGGCCGCCAGCGTGGCGCCGTACATCGATCCGGCCAGCAATGCCAAGGCATGCAAACGTCCAATTCCAAATCGCTTCACCTTTCTCTCCTGAAGTGCTCGAGGTTCTCCGGCCAGCCCGGGGCGCCGCAGCGCCGGCCCGCCGCCCGCCGATGCCCTTTTCCCCCTGGATGGACTCGGCAGTGAAACGCGAAATTCAAACAAATGTTTTGCTAGAAGCAAAAAAAATACATTTGTATCTCGCAGGGGTTAATGAAACACTTCGGTGCACCGCACGCCATTCAGGAAAACCCGTGGCCGCCCCCATCCCTGCGACACGGCCTAAAAAAAAGTGCGCCACCGGCTTGAACCTCTCGCAAAGCCAAGCCCCATGCGCGTGCCCCCGTCATGCACGCCTGCCCGCCGCGCTGGCGTCCGCACCCGAACCCTGCCACCTGGCAGGAAAGATACGCCGCGTATTTCTGTTGACCGACCACACCGGCTCAGGCCCTGCGCAACGCGGGAAAAGGCGGGTGTACGGGTTCATTTTTCAGCGCGAGCCACGTAGGATGCAGGGTTTGGAGGCCACGGCCGCAAGGTGGCCGCCCCCCGCCTCCTGACGACTCGCCGTGCCGCGGCGCCCGGCCCCCTGGGTCGCGTGCCATCTTGCGGCCAGCCTTCGCTTCCCTCCCGTTTTCACTGGATACGATGACACTACCCCGACGACATACGATCCCTTTTCTTTCTGCATTTTCCGCCCGCCTGCACTGGCACGCCGTGCTGCCCTTGCTGTTCGGCTTGCTGTTCTTCCTGCTCGCGCCGGGGGTCGGCCATGCCGAGGCTGCAGCCCCTCCGTCTTCACAGCAGCTGGCTGATCTGCTTGAAGACCCGGCCTCGCGCGAGGCCTTGATCCAGCAATTGCGCAAGCAGGGAGCCGCCAGCGAGGCCGCACCCGTGGCGGCAGATGGCGTGTCGGATTTCAGCACCGATCTGGCACGTTTCCTGGGGTCGCTGGGACAGGAGCTCAATACCGCGGTGGATACTTTCCGCTCGCTGGGCAGCGGTGAAGGCATGCCCGGCGTGAGCGCAGAGATCTGGCGCAGCGTCCTGACCAACTTCGCCATCGTGGCCGCCATCACCCTGCTGGCCTGGGCGGTACTACGCTGGCTTGCCGGTTTCTACTATGCCCGGGTCGATCGCCGGCTGGCCGAAGGCCCGGCCGGCGGAGCCCTGGCCAGCCCCCTGCGGTATCGCAACGCCAGCGCCATCGGTGCCACGCTGTTGCTGGATCTGGCGGTAGTGGCCCTGGCAACGTTGGCGGGCTATATCGCCAGTTTGTGGCTGGTCGGCCAGCCGGCCAGCATCGGCATGCTGGAAGACGTTTTCCTGAAAACCTTCCTCGCCACCGAGGCGATCAAGACGTTGGTGCGCATGGTCTTCGCCACCCGCTATTCGCATCTGCGGCTGGTGGACATGCCGGACGACGAAGCCACCTTCTGGAACAACTGGCTGGAGCGCCTGATCAGCGTCAGCAGCTACAGCCTGCTGATCGCCGTGCCGCTGATCAAGGCCATCTTCTCGCCTGCAGTGGGACAGATGCTCGGCTTGGTGATCATGCTCGGCGTGTACATCTACGCGTTGCGCGTGGTGTGGCGCAACCGCAAGTTGCTGCGTGAGCGGCTGCTGCTGCGAGCACAGCGCGCTTCGGCCTTCTTCGGCACCCTGCTGCGCGTGCTGGCACGCGTCTGGCACCTGCTGGCGATCGCCTACTTCACGGTGCTGCTCGGCGCCAGCCAGCTGGCGCCGGATCGCGCCCTGCCTTTCATGGTGCAGGCCACGTTGCAAAGCCTGCTGGCCATCGCCGTCGCCCTGGTGCTGTCGGCCGTGCTGACCCGTGTGGCGGCGCGCCGCATCGAACTGCCCGGCGCCTGGCGCAACCGCCTGCCACTGCTGGAGCGCCGCCTCAATGCCTACGTGCCGGCCGCGCTGAAGGGCTTGCGCCTGCTGCTGCTGTTACTGGCCACGCTGATCGTCCTCGATGCCTGGCAGGTGTTCGACCTGAGCGCCAGCCTGGCCTCCGATCGCGGCCGCGCCGCCATCTTCATGCTGGTGCGTATCGGCATCGTGCTGTTGATCGCGGTCGGTTCGTGGACGCTGGTGGCCAGCGTGATCGAACATCGCCTGAGCCTGAATGGCACCTCGCCCGGGCAACCCAGTGCGCGGGAGCGTACGTTGCTCACGCTGTTCCGCAATGCGGCGATGGTGGTCATTGTCACCATGACGGTACTGGTACTGCTGGCCCAGATCGGCATCGACATCGGCCCGCTGATCGCCGGTGCCGGTGTGGTCGGTCTGGCCATCGGTTTCGGCGCGCAGAAGCTCGTCCAGGACATCATCACGGGCGTGTTCATCCAGCTCGAGAACGGCATGAACCAGAACGATGTGGTCGAGGTCGCCGGTGTCTTCGGTACCGTGGAAAAACTGACCATCCGCTCCGTCGGCATACGCACGCTGGATGGCGCCTACCACCTGGTGCCCTTTTCTTCGGTGGATACGGTGGTCAACCATATGCGCGACTTCTCGTATCACGTGGGCGAGTACACCATCGCGCACCGCGAGAACGTCGATGACGCGGTGGTCCACCTGAAGGCCGCCTTCGCCGAGCTACAGCAGGACACCGTGCTGGCCCCCGAGCTGCTGGACGACATCACGGTCGCTGGCGTGACGTCCCTGAGCGAACGCGGCGTCACCATCCGCATCCTGATCAAGACCACCCCGGGGATGCAATGGGCCGTGCAGCGCGGCTACAACCGCTTGGTCAAGAAACACTTCGATGCCGCCCGCATCGAACTGCCCTATCCCCACCGGGTGCTGTACTTCGGTCAGGACAAGAACGGCAATGCGCCCGCCATGCGCATGCAGCAGACCGAGGCCGGTCCGCCGGTGGCGCCAGGCAGTGCCGATGCGCCCGGGCAGACGCCGGGCAAGCTGGCGCGTGCGTCCAGGCAGGCCAGCACCGATGTGCTGGGCAACGAACTGGAGCCCGCCAACAGCCTGGACGAGGAGCCGCCCAAACCCGCCTGAACCGGCGGCGCGTCGCCCCCGGGCCGACCTTGCCGGCGGCCCGGGCACTTGCATGCAGCAAGGGATAGCCTCACGCCAGCCGGCCGGGCGGGGCGGCGCCGCCCGGCTGGACACCCGTGCCCATCGGAAAACTTGCGGCGGCCATCAGCATTCTTGGCTCATGGGTCATGGCGGCGAAACACGTGCGCCACACAATGCCTGCAGTGTCCGGCACAGGACACTCATGGCCCGATGCCCGGGCCGATACCAGGAGCCCCGTTCCATGATCTCCCCTCTGCTGCGTCGTCTCGCCCTGCCCCTGCTCGCCTCCGCCGCCACGGCCGCCGTGGCCCAGGGTTCCATCGATAACCAGGCGCTGTCGCAACCCCAGTTCCGCGAGCACAAGGCCACCTATGGCCTGGTCTACCGCCTGCCGCAGGACGTCAATGCCACGCTCGACGCGAAGGTCATGCCGCGCGTGAAGGCTGCGCTGCTCAAGGACGGCTTGAACACCGAGGCCGCCACGCCGAACATCCCCCATGTGACGGTGGTCCACATCCATAGCGCCGATCCGCAGACGCCGGCCCGCATGCTCAAGGCGCTGCCCAAGCCGCCTGCCCCGATCCAGGCCCAACTGGTCAAGTTCTACACCACGGAAGCGGCCAAGGATGCCGGACACCCCTGGTGGCTGGACCTGGGCGTGGCCAAGGAAGGCGCGGGCTTCGAAGCCATGATGGCCTATAACACCCTGGCCACTGCCGCCCTCACGCCCTTGCGCGACGGCCCGCTGCCGCGCGTGACCGGCCCGGTCTATGCCAAGATGGGCGAAGCCGGCCGCAAGCTGGTCGCCGAGCAGGGTGTCTCGGGCGTGAACGTGGTCAGCGACGGCAACACGCTGCTCACCCACAACCCGCACACCACGCTGGTCTACAGCATGGCACCGTATGCCCAGCACAAAGCGTCGATGGACGCGCTGGCCGCCGAGCTGAACACGGTACTGCCGCAGGGCATGCCGGCCACCTTCAAGGATGTGTCGATCGTGGAAATCGGTTTTGCCGGCAACGTGCTGCGTGAAATCTACCGCATCAGCCTGGCCGATGGCTCGGTGCTCGACGTTGCCAGCGGCAAGCCGGTGGCGCGCCCCTGAGCGCCGCCTGGCGGCCCGGCCCCCCTCGGGGCCGCCGCTGAGGCAATCGCCCGGCAAGGCCGCCCATGCGCCGACAGCGCCGCCCGAATATGATATCGGGCGGCGCGCACTCTGCGCATAACTCTGCTGCCTCCTACGGCGATGACCTTTTCACGTTCATTCTTGGCGCGTTGCGCCGGCCTCGTGCTCGTGCTGCTGTGTGCCGGCTGCGCCGGCGTCAAGGTCTCGTCCGTCAGCACCCGCGACTACGTGGTGCAGCGCCGCGGAGATGTGCTCACCACCGGCAAACTGAGCGCCGCAGCCGACGAAGCCATCGCCGTGCTGGGCCTGGAGATGAACGGCTGCCGCAAGGCGCAGCCCGCCTGCATCGACGACGTACACCACAGCGCAGGCCTCGACGATGAGCGCCGGCTGGCCACACTGTCGGAGCTGTGGTTGCTGCGCGCGCTCGCGCTGGAGCGTGGCCGGCCAACCGATGAGGCACAGCGCAATGCGCTGTTCGATGCCTACATGCAAAGCGCGCGCTACGCCTATGCGTACCTGTTCTTCACGACGCGACCACCCAGCGCACGCGCCTTCGAGGACCGCCAGTCGCAAGTACGCGACTACTACAACTTCGCCGTGCAGCAGGCGACCACCCTGCTCTTCGAGCGCTATCGCGACACCGCCCGCATCGTCGACAACACCGGCTACGTGCAGGTCGGCGACTGGCATCTGCGCGCCATCATGGATGATTTGCGCCTGCACGGCGGCGAAATCCAGCCCAAGGAACTGATCCCGGCCTCGACCCTCACTTTCCAGGGGCTGCGCAGCATGTACCGACGCGACGGCTTCGGCGCCGAACTGGTGGCCGTGATGGCCGCCAGCGTCAATGACCGTTCGACCTTCGAGAGCGCCTACAGCGAAACTCCGTTTCCCGCGTTGACGGTGATCCTGACCTTCCGCGGCAATACGCTGCAGGAGGTGCTCGACACCGACCGCGCCACCCTCACGGTCTATGACCCCTATCGGCGTTTCGAAGTCCCGCTGGGCGGCGTGAGCGTGCCCCTGGCGGCCAACTTCACCTCCGGCTATGGCCTGTGGCTGGCGCGCTCGGGGTTTGCCACCCAGGCCCTGCGCAACGCGCTGGGCAGTGAAGACAGTCTGGACGCGCCCCATATCTACCTGCTGCAACCCTATGACCCCAAGCGCCGCATCGTGGTGATGCTGCACGGCCTGGCCAGCAGCCCCGAAGCCTGGATCAATCTGGCCAATGAAGTGCTGGGCGACGAGGTCCTGCGCCGCAACTATCAGATCTGGCAGGTGTACTACCCCACCAACGCCCCGATTCCACACAACAACGCCGAGATCCGCAAGGCCTTGCGCCAGACCCTGAACCACTTCGATCCGGACCGGGCCGCGCAAGCCTCGCACGACATGGTCGTCATCGGCCACAGCATGGGCGGCGTGCTCAGCCGCCTGATGGTGTCGTCATCCGGCGACCTGCTCTGGAATGCTTTGCAGGAAAAGCACGACCTGAGCCCGGATCAACTGGCGCAGGCCCAGGCCGATTTCGGCGACATGATGCGTTTCGAGCCCTTCACCGGTATCAGCCGCGCCGTGTTCATCGCCGCACCGCATCGCGGCACGGAGTTCGCCGAGAACCGCCTGGCGCGCTGGGTATCCAATCTGATCACGCTACCGGCCACGGTACTGCGCAAGTTTTCCCGTCTGACGCAAAGCCCGGAGGGTGCACAAGCGCCCCCTTCCGAGCCGTTCTACCTGCCGACCGGCATCGACAACCTCAGCCAGAGCGATCCGTTCATCACCCTGAGCGCAAGCATGCCGATCTCGCCCGCCGTGCGTTATCACAGCATCATTGCCAACGACACGCCCAAGCTGCCGCTGGAGGCGTCCTCCGATGGCCTGGTGCCCTATCGCAGCGCCCACCTGGACGGTGCGGCCTCCGAACTGGTGATTCCCTACTCACATAGCGTGCAGGAAACCCCCCAGGCTATTCTGGAGATCCGCCGCATCCTGCACCAGCACGTCGGCCAGACGCCTTAGCGCCGGGAGCGTCAACGGGCGTATTTCTTGGCGCCCGCTACACAGACTACGGCCACCAGCGTCACCAGCAGCATGGCCGCGCTGACTTCCTCGTGCAAGAAAAGCGCGGCCAATCCCAGCCCCATGAAGGGCTGGAACAGCTGCAGCTGCCCGACGGCCGCAGTACCGCCCAGGGCCAGGCCGCGATACCAGAATACGAAACCGATCAGCATGCTGAACAGCGACACATAGGCAAGGCTGAACCACACGGCGGGCGTGATGGCGACAAAGGACGCAGGCCTGAGCGCCAACGCCAACGGCAGCATGACCGGCAAAGACAGCACCAGCGCCCAGCTGATGACCTGCCAGCCACCCAGCACACGGGCGAGCTTGGCGCCCTCGGCATAGCCCATGCCGCAGACCGCCACTGCAGCCAGCATCAGCAGATCCCCCTGGACAGAAGCGCCGATGCCGCCGCGCGCGGCATAGCCCGCCACGCAGGCCGCCCCCGCCAGCGAGAACAGCCAGAAAGGCCCACGCGGGCGCTCTCCGCCGCGCAACACGGCAAAAATAGCGGTACTCAGAGGCAACAGCCCCAGGAACACGATGGAGTGCGCCGAGGTCACGTACTGCAGGGCCAGCGCCGTCAATAGCGGAAAGCCCACCACCACGCCCAGCGCCGTCAGCGCCAGCGACGGCAGTTGCGCCACCACGGGCCTGGGCTGGCGCAGCAGCACCAGCAGGGCCAAGCCCAGCAGGCCGGCAATGACGGCGCGCGCGCCTGTCAGGAAAAAGGGATCCAGCTGCGTGACGGCCACCCGGGTGGCCGGCAATGAACCCGCGAAAATCGTCACGCCGATAAAACCGCTCACCCAGCCGCCGGTGGCTTTGTCCATGCCATACGCTCCTTGAGATACCCGACGAGTACAGCATGGCTAGCTGGCTAGCGTCCACGCACAGTACAGTACAGATAAGAAGAACTGTTATGCTCGAAATCCAGCACAGTGGAGCGTCCCATGACTCGCAACGGCACCCGCATCCAACAGGTCATGAAGGAAGTACAGGGCCGGATCACAGCCCGCCTGGCCCTGCCGGGTGCACGCCTGCCCTCGGTCCGGGCCCAGGCCAAGGCGCTCGGGGTATCCGTCTCGACGGTGGTGGAAGCGTATGAGCGCCTGGCCGCCGAGGGTCTGCTGGTGTCGCGGCCGGGCTCTGGCTTCTATGTCAGCGGCCCCATTGCGCCGCTGGCCCTGGCCGAGATCGGGCCACGCCTGGATCGCGAAGTGGATCCTTTATGGATTTCGCGCCAGTCGCTGGATGCCGGCCCCGAGACGCTGCGCCCGGGCTGCGGCTGGCTGCCCGACAGCTGGATGTACGAACAAGGCGTGCGGCGCGCCCTGCGCGGGCTGGCACGCGCCACCGCGCCGGCGCTGACCGAATACAGCACGCCGCTGGGCCACCCGCCGCTGCGGCAGATGCTAGCACGGCGCCTGGCCGCCACCGGCATCGATGCCCCGCCCGAGCAGATCCTGCTGACCGACTCCGGCACCCAATCCATCGATCTGATCTGCCGCTTCCTGCTGGAGCCCGGCGACACGGTGCTGGTCGACGACCCCTGCTACTTCAATTTCCACGCCTTGCTCAAGGCGCATCGGGTCAAGGTGATCGGCGTGCCTTATACCCCCACCGGCCCGGATCTTGGCGCGTTCGAGGCTGCGCTCGGTGCCCATGCGCCGAGGCTCTACATCACCAACTCAGGCATCCACAACCCGACCGGCGCCGTCCTTTCCCCACCGACCGCGCACCGCCTGCTCAAGCTGGCCGAACCCGCCGGCCTGACCATCGTCGAGGACGACATCTTCGCCGACTTCGAGACGGCGCCGGCCCCGCGTCTGGCGGCCTTTGATGGCCTGGCGCGCGTGCTCTACATCGGCAGCTTCTCCAAGACGGTATCGGCCTCGGTGCGCTGCGGCTACATCGCTGCACGGGCCGACTGGATCGAAGGCCTGCTGGACCTGAAGACGGCCACCACGTTCAGCAGCAGCCGCCTGGCTGCAGACCTGATCCATCGCATTCTCACCGACAGCGGCTATCGCAGGCACATGGAAACCACCCGCCTGCGGTTGGCCCAGCAACTGGCTCGCACCGCGGCCCGCCTGCGCCGCCTGGGCATCGAACCCTGGCTCACCCCTGCGGCCGGCATGTTCCTCTGGTGCCGCCTGCCCGAAGGCCGACGCGCCGCCGAGGTTGCCCGCGCCTGCCTGAAAGCCGACGTGGTCATGGCCCCGGGCGATGCATTCAGCCCCGCGACCGAAGCGGGCCGCTTTCTGCGCTTCAATGTCGCCCAATGCACCGACGAACGGATCTTCACGGTGCTGGCCGAGGCGCTCAGGGCATGACGCGATTGCCCGGCCCGGTCGGGCCCGCTGATGGCGAGCCATCCGGCCGGGCCGCGTGAGGCCGTGGATACGCCCTATTGGATCCTCACCGCTAGCCGCGCCGGATTTCGCTGGGCCGCAGGCCGAATTTCGCTTTGAACGCGTTGCTGAAATGCGATGAACTGCTGAAACCATGCGCGTAGGCAATCTCGGTAATGGTCCGCGCGCGCGCCGCGGACCTGGATGCAATCTCGTCGTAGCACTTCTGCAGCCGCAGGTTCCAGACCCAGTCGGCCGGCGAGCTGCCTTCCTGGCGAAACAAATAGTGCAACAGCCGCACCGAGATGGCATGCTGCCGGGCGATGGTTTCCAGCGAGAGATCCGGGTCGCCCAGCCGGCTTTCTATCCAGGCCTGGATCACCCGCAAGCGGGCCTGCTGATGGCTTTCGGGATCGGCGCGACGCCCGGCATCGCGGTCGATGGCAAGGGCCACGATATTGAGCAGATCCTCGCCCAGCCGGGCCTGGTCCTGGGCGTCGATGGCATGGCTCTCGGCGGCCAGGCTGACGCATAACTGGGCCGCCAGCTTGCCCACACCGCTGGCGATGCCGACATTGCCCGACACCAGGTCTTCCTGCCCGGGCAGGCGGCTCTTCAGTGTTGCGCTGGGGATCTCCAGGTACAGCGCATGGATACCGTCCAGGCACTGCAAGTCATAGGGCTCGCCGGAGTAGAACAGCGCCGCGACAGCCGGGTTGGATGGCAATACGCGGCGCGCCTGCTCCAGCCGGGCCTGACCGCGCTGCAGGATCTGCAGATAGAAGCAATCCTTGTCCAGCCGGGCCAGGTGCTGCCGGCGGCGGCGCACCACATGCCCGGGCAGCGAGATATCGGTGATGGAAATCGGCCCGAAGCTGCCCTTGCGCAACATGCCGTGGTGGCCGTTGGTATCGGGCAGCTCGGCATCCAGGGCAATGTAGGCACGGCACAGGGCATCCTGCCACATGTCGCGACGCCGCTGCAAAGCGTGCTGTTGTGGATCGAAAACCAGCTGCATCGGCCTCTCCTCTTGTTCTCCCACCACTTGCATTTCTGCGCAAGTGAGCTGCGCTTTGGCGCAAGACCCGGTGCTTCAGGCGGCGATAGTCTCTCGCCGTGCACCGCATTCTGTTCGAAATCCGCACCTTGCTCAAGATGCCGCGGCAGATGCGCAGACAAGACAAACAACAGCAGGATCTTGAGGAGACAACAGGCATGGCCAGCAATAGCGACGCCGCCGTATCGGCGGCCGGCATTCCCGACACCCCACAGACACCTCCCAGCGAGGTCAAGCGCGTGGTGGCCGCCTCCATGGCCGGCACGGTCGCGGAGTGGTATGAGTTCTTCATCTATGGCGTGGCCAGCACCCTGGTTTTCGGGCCGCTCTTTTTCCCCAAGGTCGACAGCCCGCTGACCTCCATCATCGCGGCCTTCGCCACCTACGCCGTGGGTTTTGTCGCCCGCCCCCTGGGTGGCATCGTATTCGGCCATTTCGGCGACCGCCTCGGGCGCAAGAAGCTGCTGCAGTTCAGCTTGCTGCTGGTCGGCACCTCGACGTTCCTGATGGGGTGTCTGCCCGGCTTCGCCACCATCGGCTTTGCCGCCCCCGCCCTGCTGGTGCTCCTGCGCTTCATCCAGGGCTTTGCGGTGGGTGGCGAATGGGGTGGCGCGGTGCTGCTGATCTCGGAGCATTCTCCGGCGAATCAGCGGGGCTACTGGGCCAGCTACCCGCAGGCTGCCGCCTGCATCGGCAACGTGCTGGCATCCATCGTGCTGTTCGGCCTGTCGGCCATGCTGTCCCAGGAAGCTTTCCTTGACTGGGGCTGGCGCGTGGCCTTCTGGCTCTCGGCGGCCATCGTCTTCATCGGTTACTACATCCGCCGTTCGGTCGAAGACGCTCCCATCTTTGTCGAGACCTATCGTCAGCACAAGGCGGCCCGGCAAAAGGCGGCCTCGCTCAAGGACGCGCTCAAGGCCTATCCCCGCACGTCTTTCTTCAGCATCCTGTTGCGGGTCGGCGAGAACACCGCCTACTACATCATTGTGGTGTTCTCGATCACCTATCTGACGGTGCATGCCAAGCTGCCCTCGCAGCAGGTCATGTTCATCATGTTCGTGGCAAACATCTTCCAGTTCTTCGCCATGCTGTTCGGCGGCCATCTGTCGGACCGCATTGGACGCAAGGCCTGCATCGGCATCGGATATGCCGGGCTGCTGGCCTGGGCCTTTCTTTACTTCCCGGGCCTGGACTCCGGCTCGAACGCCCAGATTCTCGGCGTGATCTGCCTGGGTCTGTTCTGCCAGGCGCTGTGCTACGGCCCGCAGGCCGCCTACTTCTCCGAGATCTTCCCAACGGCCATGCGCTACTCCGGCGCGTCGTTCTGCTACCAGATCGCCACCGTGGTGGCCGGCTCGATCGCTCCCCTGACGGCAACGGTGCTGCTGCGCGACTACGACAGCACCGGCCCCATCGTCATCTACCTGGCCGGTACCACGCTGCTTTCCCTATTTGCGCTGGCCATGCTGTCGGAGACACGAAACATCTCGCTGCATGACGTCGACCGCGCTCACGCACAGCGCCAGGCCCGCTCCTGACGCCTGCGCCTCGCAACCCTTTCCCCGCTTTCCTATGACTGACCGTATTCCGCATTTCAAGACCCTCATTCTCGGTGCCGGCTTCGGCGGCCTGGGCATGGGCGCGCAACTCGTTCGCCACGGCGAGGACGACTTCGTCATCGTCGAGAAAGCTGGCGCCCTGGGCGGCGTCTGGCGCGACAACGCCTATCCCGGCGCGGCCTGCGATACCGAGGCCCACCTTTACTGCTACTCGTTCTTCCCGCATCTGCGCGTCAGCCGCATGTATGCCGGGCGCGAGGAGCTGCTGGGCTATCTGCAGCAGCTGGCCGATGCCTACGGCCTGCACCGCCATCTGCGCCTGAACCAGGAAATCAGCGCGGCGCGCTGGGACGACGCGGCCCGTCTGTGGCGCTTCCAGGTCGACGGCCAGGAACGCTACACGGCCGACTTCTTCGTGCCGGCCTGGGGCCAGCTGAACCAACCCTCGATCCCTGCCTTCAAGGGGCTGGGAAGCTATCGGGGACGCGCCTTTCATTCGGCCCATTGGGACGCGCGCGTCGAGCTGGCCGGCAAGCGGGTCGCCTCGATCGGCAATGCCGCCTCCGCCGTGCAATATGTGCCCGAGATCGCCCCCCGCGTCGCCCAGCTGACGGTCTTCCAGCGTTCGGCCAACTGGATCATGCCGCGCAACCAGGTGGTCTTCACGCCCGGGCAGCTGGACACCTACGAGGCCGATCCGGGGAGCTTCGAAGCGTCGCGCCAACAGCTGCACACCTTCCGGGAGGCAGGTTTCCGCCGCACCCAGTCCGGCAGCCCCGAGCAGGCCGAAGGCCGGCGCATCGCCCTGGAACACCTGGCCAAGCAGGTCAGCGACCCGCAACTGCGGACCAGCCTCGTCCCGGACTATGAGTTCGGCTGCAAGCGCATTCTCCGTTCGGATGACTTCTATCCCGCCCTGTGCCGGCCCAACGTCACCCTGGAACAGCGCCCGATCGCCGGCTTCCACGAGCACGGCATCCTGACCACCGACGGCGATGCCCTGCCCTTTGATGTCGTGATCTTCGGCACCGGCTTTGCCAGCCAGGCTTTCCAGGGCGAGCTGGCGGTGCATGGACGGGCCGGCGCCACGCTGGCCGATGCCTGGCAAGAAGGCGCACAGGCCTACCTGGGTATGAGCGTGCCCGATTTTCCCAATCTGTTCGTGGTCTATGGGCCCAACACCAATCTGAACCACAACTCCATCATCACGATGCTGGAGATCCAGCAGAACTACATCATCCAGGCGCTCGGCGCGGCCAGGCGGCAAGGCCGTGCCATGGCGGTCAAGCCCACGGTGTTCGAGGGTTTCAATGCCCAGGTACAGGCCGACATGGGGCGCTCGGCCTTCTCGTCGGGCTGCTCCAGCTGGTACAAGAGTGCATCTGGCAGGGTCATCAACAACTGGTCCGGCACGGTGGATCAGTATCGCGCCGCCGCGCAGTGGAAGGCGGCAGACTATCACTGGCTATAGGCAGGTAAGGCATGCACGCTCCTCCTTCTGTCCCCTTGTCGCAGATCGCACCGCACGCCCGGGAACTGATACGGCAATTCCGCGATAACGGCGCCGTCTCCTTCCAGGACGTGCCGCTGGCCCAGGCCCGCGCGAACTACCAGCGCGGCTGCGCGGCCAACGGCCTGCCCTTTCTCGAGCTGCCGCAGGTCAGGGATCACATACTGCCCGGCGAACAGGGCACGGTGCTGCGCCTGCGCGAGTACCGCAACCACCCCGGCGCGGCCACGCCGGCTGTTCTCTTCCTGCATGGCGGCGGCTGGGTCATCGGTGATCTGGACACTCACGATACGCTGTGCCGGCTGCTGGCCCACGAAAGCGCCGCCACCGTCTTCGCCCTGGAATACCGGCTGGCGCCGGAGCACCCCTTCCCCGCCCCGCTGCACGACGCCGCCACCGCCTTGCGCTGGCTGGTTGAACAGGCCGGCGCACTGGCCATCGACCCGACACGCCTGGCCCTGGCCGGCGACAGCGCTGGCGGCAATCTGGCTGCCGTGCTGGCCAATGAGGCGTCGTTACGCCCGTGCGGCTGCGTGCCCCGCGCGCAGGTGCTCTTCTACCCGGTGACCGACCTGCGCGGCGACACGCCCTCCTATGGCCGCATCACGGCGGGCTTCCCGCTGACAGCCGCCTCCATGCACTGGTTCCGCACGCATTACGTCGGCCCGGCCGCCGCCCTGGACGACCCCCGCCTGTCACCCCTGTTGGCGGAGCGCCTGTCCTCGGCGCCCCTGTTCCTGTTGAGCTGTGGCCTGGACCCCCTGGCCGACGACGCCACCGCCTATGCAGCCCGGGCGATCGCGGCCGGCACCCCGCTGGAGCACCATCACCTGCCGGATCAGCCGCACGGCATCCTCACGTCGGCCGGACGCAACCCCACCGGACGGGCGATGGCGCAACGCGCCGCCCATTTCCTGCGCGCCCTGCTGCATCGCGACGCCCCCTGATGACTCACCGTCGGCCCGCTCTCTCTCTTCAGGACTCCCCATGACCGCCTTCCGGTTCCAGACCGTTCCCACCCTCGTTGCCGAGTTCGGCGCGGCCCGCCGGCTCGGCAGCCTGCTGCGCGAGCACTATCCCGGCCTCACTCGGCTATGCCTCGTGACCGACGCCTTCCTGTACCAAAGCGGGCTGCTCGCTCCGGCGCTGGCCAATCTGGCCGAAACAGGCTGGCAGGTCAGCGTGATCGACAATGTCGTGGCCGACCCGCCCGAGCAGGTGGTGCTGCAAGCCGCGGAACTGGCGCGCCAGGCGCGTGCCGAGCTGATCCTGGGGCTGGGTGGCGGCTCGTCAATGGACGTGGCCAAGCTGCTGGCCGTACTGGCGGCGGGGCGTCAGCCGCTGACCGACATGTACGGGCTGAATCAGGTGCAGGGCCCGCGCCTGCCCCTGGTGCAGATGCCCACCACAGCCGGCACCGGCTCCGAAGTCACGGCGGTCTCGATCGTCACCACCGGCGCCACCAGCAAGATGGGCGTCGTTTCCCCCACCCTGCTGGCCGATCTGGCCGTCCTGGATGCCGAACTGACGCTTGACCTGCCGCCGTCCGTCACGGCGGCCACCGGCATCGATGCCATGGTGCATGCCATCGAAGCCTATACCTCCAGGCGCCTGAAAAACCCGCTGTCGGACATGCTGGCCCTACAAGCCCTGACCCTGCTGTCGCGCCATCTGCTGACGGCTTGCGAGAATGGCCATGACCGCCAGGCGCGCGAGGCCATGATGCTGGGCGCCATGCTGGCCGGCCAGGCCTTCGCCAATGCGCCGGTCGCGGCCGTGCATGCGCTGGCCTACCCCCTTGGCGGCGTGTTCCACGTACCGCACGGCCTGTCGAACTCACTGGTACTGCCGCCGGTGCTCAAATTCAATGCCCCGGCGGCCCATCTTCTGTATGCCGAACTGGCCGACGCCTTGCTGCCGCACGCCACGGGCAGCAACGCCGCGCGCTGTGATGCCTTTATCGATCACCTCGAACGCCTGATCGCCGCCACGGGCATCCCGCGCACCCTGCGCGACGTTGGCGTCAGCCGGGCTGACCTGCCCCGTCTGGCGCACGATGCCATGCAGCAGACCCGCCTGCTGGTCAATAACCCTCGGGAGTTGAACGAGGCCGATGCGCTGGCGATCTATAGCTCCGTCCTGTAAACCGTACGCGCCCGGATGGCGCGTGATTTTCCACGAACCTGGGCCTCTGGCTCCCGGCTTTCAGATAAGCCGAGGAGGGGCGGGGCATATTGAAAATGCATTAATTTACAAATAATCCTGATTAATGCAGCCGTCACTTAAAAACATCACAACAGGGTTTTCCAGCAAACCTTAACCGGCGTCAAAGGCCCGCCTTTATTTCATAATAAAACAGGGGCACCACCGTGGCCACGGCAAGAAAAACTGCTTTATTTCAGAAAAATACCTCATTGCGGACCGGTATTCCCGGTAATACGCTTGCCGTGGGCATTCACGCTTCATGTCATACCGGTAAATTGACAGTTGCACGGTTATTCAGAGATCAAAGACAGCCTTTCCCTTCCATCCGTCATCGTCGGAGCCAGCATGTCAGACAAGACCATTCGTGAAGTCACTTTCCAACTACTGCGCGACCTCGGCCTGACCACCCTGTTCGGAAATCCCGGCTCGACCGAGGAAACCTTCCTGAAGGATTTCCCGAAAGATTTCCGCTACATCCAGACCCTGCATGAATCCTCCGCCGTGGGCGCTGCCGACGGCTTTGCACAGGCCACCCGGCGCCCGGCGCTGGTCAACGTGCACACGTCAGCCGGCCTGAGCAATGCGATGAGCAATATCCTGACCGCATCGCAGAACAAGACGCCGCTGATCATCACGGCGGGCAACCAGACGCGCGACATGCTGCTGATGGAACCCTGGCTCACCAACGTCGAGCCCTCGTTGCTGCCCAAGCCGTGGGTCAAATGGAGCTATGAGCCGGTGCGCGCCGAAGACGTGCCCGCCGCCTTCATGCGCGCCTATGCCATGGCCATGCAACCGCCGGCCGGCCCGGTGTTCCTCTCCATCCCGCTGGACGACTGGGACAAGCCGGCCACCGGCCCGGCCGTGCTGCGGTCGGTCACCACCCGCATCGCACCCGATCCCGAGCGGATTGCCGAGTTCGCCGAGGCGTTGTCGCGCGCCCGCCATCCGGCCCTGATCTACGGATCGGCCATCGCGCGAGGCGATGGCTGGCAACAGGCCATTGCCTTGGCAGAGAAGCTGCAGGC